>JANLHC010000185.1 GCA_024654465.1 Candidatus Scalindua sp. | reverse complement strand
GTTTTATAGGCAATGATATCTGAGACCTCTGCTCCCAGTTTTTCAAGTTCTTCAGGGATGTAGCTTCGTGCAATATCGGTGCGAGGCATAAGAAAACGTTTTCCCTTGATATCATCGACTTTTTTCAGCGCTTCTACTACACTTTCGGCAACATATTTAGGCGGTTGACAATCAACGGTGACATGAAACCCTTTTATTCTTTCTGTTGTTGCCGGGCCAATGGAACATATCTTTACTCCTTTAAGGTCCCTGACGTCACGGCCCAATTCAAATATCCGGTTGAAAAATGCGTCTACTCCGTTCACGCTGGTAAAGATAAGCCAGTCAGTGGACTCTAATTTATCCAACTCTCTATCGAGTGGGCCGAAATCGTCCGGACTGGTTATATTTATTGTCGGGTATTCCAGAACATTGGCGCCGAGTTCTATGAGCTGTTCTGAGAACGCACTTGCCTGGTCTCTGGAACGGGTTACTATTATTGTCTTACCGAAAAGTGGTCTCGATTCGAACCAGTTTAGCTGGTCTCTGAGGTTTACTACCTCTCCTACAATTGTGATAGCAGGTGGTTTGATATCCTTTGCCACCTCCACGATATTTGACAATGTACCGACGACTGTCTTTTGTTGTGTAGTGGTTCCCCACCTTATAACGGCGACAGGGGTGTCCTTGGATCGGCCATGTTTCACAAGCTGGTTGACTATATTGGGAAGATTCTTTATTCCCATATAGAATGTCAGTGTGCCTAAACCTGTGCTTAATTTTTCCCAGTCGACATCGCTCTGATCTTTTGTCGGATCTTCATGGCCGGTGATGAGTCCAAATGTGGATGTACAAGTGCGATGTGTTACCGGTATACCGGCATAATTAGGTGAAGCTATAGCTGCCGTTATACCCGGGACAACTTCAAAAAGTATATTGTTTTCTTTTAAGACTATGGCCTCTTCTCCACCTCTGCCAAATACATATGGATCACCGCCTTTCAGCCTGGTGACAATCTTATTTTCCATGGCTTTGTCCACAAGCAGTTGATTAATGTCATCCTGCTCCATAGTGTGCTGATTCCCTTTTTTCCCGACATAGATCAGTTCAACATCTTTTCTGGCGTTTTTTAACAGGGCTGAGTTAACGAGATAGTCGTAAACAATAACATCGGCTTTTTTGATACACTCAAGTCCCTTTACGGTAATCAGTCCCGGGTCTCCAGGACCGGATCCGACTAGATAAACAATTTTTTTATTCATAGTTCTTTACCATTTCTTCACTTCAAATTATATTTCGTGTAAAACTAAGATCGGACTTAGTTATAGTTTAATCTTTGGATTGCTTCTCTTGCATATTCCTTAATATCATTGTTCTCCTGTAGCACTTTTTTTAGCTCCTTAATGGCGAGCTGGATTTTACTATTCTCTGTTACGGCAACCTCAAGCATAGTGGCAGCCAGTACGACAGGCCGAAAATCCCATTGCTCTTTGATTCCTTTAAAGAGTGCTTTGTTATAGTGAGATTTTCTGTTTTCGTCAGTTCTACTTTGTGTTTCATCTTTACTGATTTCCTGTTCCATTATTTCATCTTCTAAGGCTGCAATTTGATCTTTCAAAACCGGAAACCCCTGTAGTGTTATTTCATCTTTTAAAGCTGCAATCTGTCCTACCAGAACATGTTGTTGCCTATTTAATACTACTATCTCATTATTAATTATTTCCTCTTTTTGATTATGGTCATCAATTGCATGTTCAAGTGCGGTGGCAGCTTTATCTTCTCCTATCTTACCTAGCGCCCAGATCGCCATTTTTTTTACTTCCGGATCTTCATCAGCAAGTGCCCATGTTATAGGTAAAACAGCTTCTTTGTTGCCAATCCATCCCAGTACCATTGCAGCTCTCTTACGGGCAAGTGAGCTGATTTCTCTAAGTGCTGACAACAGGTACGGTACTGCCGGATCTCCAATATCCATAAGCACCCAGCTGGCTCTCCTACGGGTACTTGTTCCACTAGCGCCTAATGAAGATACAAGGGCTTCTATTCCGCCCAGTCCTATTTTTGACAGCGCCAATGCTGCTCTATCGCGTGCCCATGAAGCATTTTCTCCTGCATCGGTATTTAAGAGCGTTTTAAGCGCATTAGCGGCTCTGTTATCGCCAAGTTTTCCAAGTGCTTCGGCACAACTCCCTTTGACTAAGAAGCTTTCATCAGTCTTCATTGCTCTCAAAAGGGTAAAAACAGAATCTGTGTTTTCTATACTGCCCAGAGCTCTTGCTGCATCAAATCTGACATAGGGATTTTCATCATTTAGTAATATTTCTTTTAACACAGGAACTGCCTGTTTATTTCCTATCATTTTGAGCGCAAGAATAATTTCTCTCTTCAGGTCTGAATCTGCGGTTTCTAAACGTTTTATAAGCGGCTCTACTGCACTTTTATTTTTGATAAGACCCAATGTCCACACGATATTCTTTTGAACTATAGCGGCATGAAGCAGATCTCCTTCATTTTGTATTTCTTTGTTTATAAAGGGAATCCGGATTCTCATTCTAGGCAAGAATCGTGTAAGAGGTTTCTTGTAATCCAGGCGTTTCACCAGTGGAGGAACAGCCAGGTTTGCAGGCAATGTACTGAATATTAGTGCTGCTATTCTCGACTGATCAGGATCTCCATGCGTAATTGCATCAATCAGTGCATCTATTTGTGCTGTGTTTCCCGCTATATTCGATTCTAATTTCCTCCTTGGCTCCCTTTTCTCCGGTTTATTTATTGTTCTGAAATGCAAAAGATCAATTGCTACACTTGGATAATCTGTCAGAATGAAATCCACGCCTGTGAACATTTTTTCCTTCATTTTATCTCTATCATCGGTACCAAACAGTCTGGTTCCCACGTGGTCATGTCTTTCGTGGATGAGGTCCATCGTATCATTTGTCGCTTCATCAGGAGACAAAAAGATCAGCTGTGCACCTTTAATATCTATATCCTTATCGCGCAGTGTTTCTAACCTGCCACTGAAATAAACATGATTTATCATATCAAATTCTTTAATAAGAGACAGCGTTTTTTGCTCAATGCCGTGTTCCTTAACATTTATAATGAGTTTCAGTTTTCTTTCTTTAGCTAATTGTAAGGCATCTGATAGAAGCGGTACTCTTTCACCGGCAAACTTTTCACTCATCCAGGAACCGGCATCATACAATTTGATTTCCTCATATGTTAATAGGCTGACATAACCTTTACCATCAGTTGTTCGATCGATTGTAGCATCGCTCATTAAAACTAGTTTACCATCTCTTGTTTGTCTTACATCTACTTTTAATCCCCTTACGCCAATATCGGCTGCCTTTTCAAATGCTACAATAGTATTTTCCGGTGTATTTTCTAACGTCCCGTGCCGTGCAATAACCATAATGTCATGAGCTATTTCTACAGGTAAGGCGACTTTTATATGAACTGTAAAAATTAGTAAAGTTATAGGAATTATGCAAGGTAATTTATTAATAATCTTCATCACTTTTGCCCTTAGTAAATTTTCCAGTGTGGTTTTCCTTCCCAGTGCACTCTTTTTGTATTCATATCAAAATATATTTTCGTCGAAAAGGTACGCTGTCCTGATCGCCTTAATTCTGCAAGAGGGTTTCCTGTCAGTACTGCCACGTCTTTTATTAAATCCCATTCAAGCAGAGTCCCCAACCCTTCAGTATTATCAGAATCAGGGCTATTAAGATAAACGTTTCCGAACGCAGTGGCTTTTTCTATCTCCTCCTGGTCGTCAAAAAAAACGTCCAATCTGTCGCAATCAAGCTTGTTATCTCCTTTTGTGATTTTAATCATTTCATAGAAATTTGCGACTTGATCTCGCCCATTGTAGATCATCTCTTTGTTCCAGTTAATAAGGAGGTCTTCAGCATTTTTACCATCTTTTTCTGCGCTGGTTCTAGCTAGCAGGTTTCCTTTTCCTTCGGCAAACATTTTGTCTTCGGTTTCCGAAAATGTAATTTTTGGGGCAGAAATTTGCTTGTCTTTATCGATTACTGTAGCTAGTGGATTATTACCGTACAGTTCTGTATAGTCTCTTGTGGCAGCCCATATGAGCTTATCCCCGCGTGCTTCTCTGATTGCGTCATCTTTCCTTTCAATCAAGTACACATCCTTTGTGGCTTCCAACTCTTCCAATGAATCGGTTTCTTTGTCGAATAGAATTTGAAGTCTTTCACAGTATAGTTTTGTGCCTTCTTTAGTGACAATGACATCTTCTTCGAAAATTGCCAGATTTGTGTCCTGCTCAAAAGACATCCTGCCCTTCCAGTCGATTGTAATGGTATCATAGATTGTCTTTTTATCAGAAGATGCGAATATTACTTTCGTTTTTTCATTTGTATCTTTTTTATCTTGTTTTTTGCTTTTTAAGTTGACGAGGGTCTTTAATTTTCCGGCTACCGGAACATCCATTTTGCCGTGAACTTTAGAGAACATAATCGTTGGGGCAGTTATTGTTACCTTGTCATCGAAGAATTCGGCGACAGGGTCATCTTCAAGTATTGCAATTTCTTTTTCCGAATCCCAGGTAAGCGTTTCCCCTTTAGCGTTTTTCTCACCATCTGATGCCAAGACATTACCACTGGCTATTACCTGTTCCAGGCTTTCTAATTCAGAGTCAAATGGTATTGTTAGTTTATCGGCAAAAACGGTAGATTTGCCTCTGGAAATACGTACATTATCATGAAACGTAGCAAACTTTTTTTTGTGCTCAAAGACTAACTCACCACTGGCTCGTATAAAGATAAGTTCTTCAATATTTTTATTTGTGACTGTTCCTTTATCGGAGAATAGGAACACTTCGTCTTTATTATTTGTCACTTCCATTTCAGGGTTATTCTTCATTACTGCTTTTGCGTCAGATAAATTAATCTCAAGTCCAACTCCAGTAACTTTCATCTGTTTGCCGAGTACGGTAGCCGGGCCGTCTGTATTAATGGTATTATATTCCGGGGAATACGTAAAATCCTCCGTATGTATTTCAAGGTCTTTCCCTAATCTGGTTATAACATTGCCATAAAGCACTCCGCTTTTGGTTGCATTGTCCACTTCTCCGGTGTCTGCAGTTATAATAACGTCCTTTGTCTGGCTGTTATTGTCATCATTGTTACTGCCACTTGCAAATTCTATTTCTGGTTTAGTGATTTTGTAGGTTTTGTTATTAAGGAATATGGTATAGGCGCCTCTTATTACTGAGACTGCCTTTCCGCTCTCGTCGTAGCTGGGCAAATAAAGGCCGTAAATTTCCTGGGAGACATTTTCTGCTTCAGACACTTGAGAACGTTTCTGTTCCTTCTTGGTGTCTTCGTCTATGACATCCTTTATTGTGGGATTTTTCTCTCTCTTGGCATAGGCTGTAAATCTAAACAAACCGGAGATTGATAATGCCAGGAATAACAAACAAATGATTATTATTCCCAGATAAAAGAGCCTTCGTTGTTTTATATTTAAAGTTATCATTTTTTAAATGCAGTTTTGGTGTAGTGAAGTATCTTCAATAGTACCTTGAGATTATTTCATTCCACTTGCCCTGTGATTTCAATATTTTTTCAGTTACTTCACGAACAGCCCCATACCCTCCGAGGGCATCAGTTATGTAGGAAACGTTTTCCTTTACCTCTGAGGGCGCGTTAGGTACTGCAACTGAGAAGCCAACTATTCTCAAGATAGGAAGGTCAATAAGGTCGTCACCAATATAACAGATTTCACTATCTTTTATTTTGTGCTTTTTGAGGATTTGTTCATATGCATCCAGTTTTTTATGTATGCCAAGGTATACATCTTCAATACATAGCTCTTTTGCCCGAAGCTCAACGACTTTGCTCGCTCTGCCACTGATAATTGCTGTTTTTATGCCGGCACGGTGCAAAAATGTAATGGCAGAACCATCTTGTACATAAAAAGCTTTTGACTCAATTCCGTTTGCATCTAATATTATTTTTCCGTCAGTGAGCACGCCGTCAACATCCATAATAACCATTTTCACATTATTCAATATATAGCCCTCTATAGCAAGATTGATGTTGACTGTAGTTTTTGATTTTTAAATTTACATTGCCTGCAACATAAAGTGGTTTCCGTACATGGGTTATGAGAATCAATGATTCATTATAATTGTAACTATGCCATAGTACAAGTAATTTTTATTCAAGCTAAACTTTAAGAATTTGGAATAGGTGAGTCGTATTGGAAAGTTATGAAAATGTTGTTTGCATACTCCTCATATTTTGTTAATTTCGATTTTTACAGACATTTTTGTCAGCGTTGTAAATCGTCTTTCATGTTTTTCCTGTGACAAGTTTCTGTAGATTTTGTTACTGACGGATTGAGGAGTTTTGTGGTAATAAAAAAGGGTTTTTGCCAGGGTAAAAGTGCTATGTAGTAAGCAATGTTCTGTGCTTGACATACAATGTGATGCGTGATACTATGGCGGCTTTACTATACAAAATGAATCAGAATGGGCCTTGATCTTAAAAGTATAATACCGTTTGCAATCGCAATATTATACGCACTAACAATTCACGAGTTTTTTCATGCTTGGACTGCCAATAAATTAGGTGATCCGACAGCCAGATTGCAGGGACGCCTTACTCTTAACCCATTAGCGCATCTTGACCCTCTGGGAGTGATTTGTTTCATCTTTGCACATTTCGGATGGGGAAAACCAGTACCAGTAAATCCCAGTTATTTCAAACATCCCAGGCGCGATGATGTGCTTGTTTCCGCTGCAGGGCCTATTTCAAATTTTGTTTCGGCACTGTTTTTTGGTTTAATATTCCAAATATTGTATAAGTTTACTGCGGTGCCGTCGGATCTGTTTGAAGTATTGAAACAGTTAATAATGATTAATCTGATTTTGGCCATTTTTAATTGTATTCCGTTGTACCCCCTGGATGGTTCTCATGTTCTGAAAGGGTTTTTGCCTCGCCAGATGCTTCCCGGCTACGAAAACATCTGTAGGTACGGTCCATTTATTTTACTTGGGCTAATTTTGCTGGGTAATTTTGCTCATATACCGATATTGTCTTATATTATCTGGCCGCCAACTATATTTTTTGCGAATCTTTTTATGACCTTTATGCTTCACTGATCAAGTCAAATGCAGACAGAATATAAAATTGATCTTGATGCTTACAATGGGCCGTTGGATCTGCTTCTTTATTTAATACGCAGGGAAGAGGTTGATATATATGATATACCAATTACTAAAATTACCGATCAATATATGGCTTATTTAAGTGAATTACAAAGTATAGATATTGGATTGGCTGGAGATTTTCTTGTCATGGCTTCAACATTAATGTATGTAAAATCTCAAACGCTTTTACCTCGTAGTGAAGTAACTGAGGAGGAAGACATGGACGACCCGCGGCTGGAACTGGTAAAGCAACTCTTGGAATACAAAAGATACAGGGAGGTCTCTTTAGCAATGACAAGATTGTCAGAGGAGAGGAGTCAGAGATTTTCCAGACCAGAGGTGCGGTTGATAGATGACGGAAAAGAAGATGATGGGAAATTAAATCTGGAGGAAGTTGATGTATGGAAACTTGCACAATTTTTCTCTGGTTTTATGAAACAAACTCTGGGGGATGTTATTCAGAAAATCGTCTACGACGATACTCCCGTGCACATATACATGGATAAGGTTTTAAATAGGCTAGCGAAGGCATATGTGATTTCACTTAGGGAGTTATTGTGTGACCACCAGGGCAAGG
>JANLHC010000215.1 GCA_024654465.1 Candidatus Scalindua sp. | reverse complement strand
GGCAGCGACTTTTCGCCACTAAGGCACCAAGCCACAAAGAAAAACTTAGTGTCTTAGTGACTTTGTGGCAACTTTGAAATTCCTAAACATTAAATTAGTAAATACCCTTATGTCATTAGTATCGGATATTCCAGTAAAAACTTAAGAGATTAAATTTATGTTTCTTAAATTAACTTCCATAGCCTTTTTCACCTTGATTTTGAAGACACGCAACATTATTATTCCAGCAATCAAACACAGACTCAGCCTTATATATTTTAATAAAATATGACCCATATAGACTGGATAGTATTAATAGCTTACCTGATTGGAATTATTGGACTTGGCGTCTGGCTGGCAAGGCGTCAACAATCTACCGATGACTATTTTCTTGGCGGGAGAAAAATGGGACCCACCGTTATTGCCATATCCCTGGCGGCAAATCAGGTAAGTGCAATAAGCTTGATTAGCGCCCCTGCATTTGTTGCTCTTAAAGCCGGAGGTGGAATCAAATGGTTGCAATTCGAGTTTGCCGTGCCGGTTTCCATGATTGCCATAATGTTTTTACTGGTACCGGTTTTCCGACAGCTTTCCGGCGCCTCGATATATGAATACGCAGAACGACGATTCGGCAAGGGTACACGGTATATCTTGTCAGCCCTTTTTATGTTTTCCCGCGGACTCTCAACAAGCGTAATCCTGTATACATCCGCATTGGTCCTCTCTGTGGTACTAAACCTTCCTATTTTTACGACTATGATTATTATGGCAATAGTCTCCATTGCGTACACAACAATTGGAGGAATCATGGCTGATGTATACAGCGACATTATCCAGCTTATCATTTTATACGGAGGAGTACTTGTTGCGCTGATTGTATCTATAAATATTTTAGGCGAGGATTTCTCTTCCATTTCAATTGATCCAACGCGCCTGAATTCGATAGATTTTTCCCATCACGGTTTTGGTGACGGCCAGACATTTGCCTTCTGGCCCATGATTATCGGGTGTTTTTTCCTTTATATGGGCTATTACGGATGCGATCAGAGTCAGGCGCAGCGATTACTTGCCACACCAGACAATCGCCAGACACAGAATGCATTGATGATTAATGGATTGATCAGGTTCCCGATAGTCATGACCTATATCATCTTCGGGGTTGTTCTGGCAGCCTTTGTTCAAAACCAGCCTGACTTTGCCGCTCAACTGCAGGGCAAGAACCCGGATTACCTGGTACCCACCTTTATGATTAACTATCTGCCGGTTGGCGTGGTAGGTCTGGTGATGGCGGGCCTCTTTGCAGCTTCCATGTCCAGCATCGATTCAGCTTTTAATTCACTATCTGCCGTAACTGTTTCAGATTTTGTCCTGAAGTTTAAACCGGACATTGCACAAAACCCACTCAAGATGCTTCGCATATCAAAATTAACAACTTTACTATGGGGGATTTTCAGTACGGGAGGCGCTTTTTTTGTCGCAAAATCTTCATCTACCGTAATCGAAATAGTAAACATGATAGGTTCGGCATTTTCCGGCCCTATCCTGGCTACTTTTTTAGCCGGTATTTTATTCCGGTCGATAACAGGTCCCGGCATAATCACCGGCATTATAACAGGGACAGCACTTAACTTCTTCCTGGGACAATACGTACCGTCAATCTCCTGGCTCTGGTGGGGACCAATCGGATTCTGTACGACATTAAGTGTCTCATTTATATATTCAAAAATATCCCCGATTGCGTCACATACCTCAGAAGAATGGACATTGAAAAACATATTAAACAAACACCCGGAAAAGCAGAGCTGGCTTAGAGACAAGCGAACCTATACACTGATAGTATATACCTTTGTTATTATCATAATCTCAATAATAGTTTCAAGAGTATTGCATTCAGTATTTAATTAACCACAGGTACACACAGGTTTCCACTGATATCAAAGACAGATTATGCGCGTATATTGGTGGAATAATTAAGGAACTCGGCGGAATTATCTTACAGGAATGTATTTTACAAACCTGCTGTCTTAAATGCGGCAGTTACGATAGCCCTGGCTTCGTCCTGAATCTTCCTGAGATGTTCCGTACCTATGAAACTCTCAGCATATATTTTGTAAATATCTTCAGTGCCGGATGGCCTGGCAGCGAACCAGCCGTTTTCAGTAACCACCTTCAATCCCCCTATTGCCGCATTGTTACCGGGAGCGTGAGTGAGTTTAGAGATTATGCTTTCTCCTGCTAATTCTTCTGCGTCAACCATATCGGGAGTGAGTTTCCCCAATACCGCCTTTTGTTCACGACTTGCGGGAGCGTCAATGCGTTCGTATACGGGATCGCCAAACTGATTTTGCAATTCCTTATAATGCTCTCCAGGGTCGCATTGAGTAGTCGCCGTAATCTCAGCAGCCAGAAGATCGAGGATAATTCCGTCCTTGTCCGTTGTCCATACAGTTCCCTGCTTTCGTAAAAACGATGCTCCGGCACTCTCCTCTCCACAAAAGCCGTAAGAACCGTCAATAAGGCCATCTACAAACCACTTAAAGCCCACCGGCACCTCGCTGAGCCTGCACCCCATGTGTGCGGCTACACGATCGATCATGGAGCTTGAAACAAGTGTTTTGCCAATAGCAGCGTCTCTTGGCCAATCAGGACGATTTTGAAAAAGGTACCAGACTGCCACTGCAAGGTAATGGTTCGGGTTCATGAGACCGCTACTTTTGGTAACAATACCGTGACGGTCATAATCAGGATCATTGCCAAAAGCAATGTCGAATTTATCCTTGAGTTCTATGAGTCCGGCCATAGCATAGGGCGATGAACAATCCATACGGATCTTTCCGTCCCTGTCAACCGCCATAAACGAAAATGTGGGGTCGACATATTTGTTTACTACTTCTATATCCAGTCTGTATTTCTCGGCGATAGGGTTCCAGTAGTCCACACCGGCACCTCCCATAGGATCAACCCCAATCTTGAGCCCGGCTAATGCGATAGCCTTCATGTCGATAATATTTTCCAGATCCGTTACGTATGGTAAGACATAATCATATTCGTGTGTTGTATTGACCTTAAGTGCACGTTCAACGGGCATGCGCTTTACATCCTTCAAGCCTTGCATAAGTATTTCATTGGCACGGTCCTGTATAACATTGGTAGTTTCAGTGTCAGCTGGCCCGCCTGTTGGAGGATTGTATTTGAAACCTCCGTCATCGGGCGGGTTGTGGGACGGAGTAATGACAACTCCGTCAGCAAGCCCTGATGTCCTGTTTTGATTATATGTTAAAATAGCGTGGGAAATGACAGGTGTAGGAGTATAGCCGGAACCTGCCTGTATCATAATATCTATGTTATTGGCAGCAAAGACTTCGATAGCCGTGGAAAACGCGGCCTCGGACAGTGCGTGGGTATCTTTACCAACATAAAGCGGTCCGGTAATATCCCTGGATTTTCTCAGTTCGCATATAGACTGGCAAATGGCCAGGACATGGTCCTCATTAAAAGAGTTTTTAAACGAAGATCCCCTATGCCCGGAAGTACCGAATGAGACCAGATTATGCGGATTTTCGATATCGGGTTTGTGCGTATAGTAAGCGGAAAGGAGTCGCGGTATATTTGTGAGAAGCTCACGTGGGGCCCTTTTACCGGCAAGTCTATGCACTTCCATAGTAACCTTTCATTAAGAGTCTCTCAAAGAATAAACCTACAAGGATTTCCGGAGTAAGGTATCTGAACTGATACTGGAAAAGAGTCGGAGCTAGACGAGTCAGGGTTGTCAATCTATATCGTCTATATCCTTATCCGCACAATCAATACACCGATCAGCAAAAGGAATTGCTTTGAGCCTTTCTGCCGCTATAGCCTTTTTACATAACGTACAGTTTCCATATTCATTCCGTTCAATGCGCTCAAGCGCCGTGTTTATTTTCTCTAATTCTGAACGAGCAAGCCCGCCCAAGGCCTCAAGCACGTCATCATTCTCGCGCTCTACTGCCTGTTCTCCGGAATCAGGACTTGGAGCGCCATTGGTGTGCAGTATATCTTGATCAACCTTGTCTAAACGGCCCTCTATCTCATCTCGTCTATCAATGAGCTTTCTGCGAATTTGATCATATTTCTTCATGGTAACCTCCAAGCCTCTACCTTTCTTCTCATAATATGCCCTGCAGTTAAATGCTGAAAATATATATTCATGATATCCATTTCCCCTTAACTCCAGTTTTATTTATCGTTTGTATTATATCAAAAAACGGTATTAATTGTTACCCATTAATGAGTCTTTTATTGACTAAATCAAGCCTCATTAAAATGGAAATAAAATTTGACACTTACCTGAAAACTCTTTAATAGAATAACCCTGCCAACCGACAATACTTAAGATGTTGTATTATTTAATTAATTCCTCGGCCACAGACATAACTTAGTTATCAGTTGTTCTATTATGAGGGTTGGTGATAGACGACTGGTTTTACATAACAAGTCAGCCTCAAGCATATATTTCCATTTTTCAGACATCTCCTCTTCTTTAAAATTCTGAGCCTGCTTTATCATTTTGTCAACAAATGGTCTTTTTACCGAAGTTTTTTTCAGTATATCGTCTTTATTTCCACCCTTATCCAGAACCCTGAGAATCTTCCATAAATCCTTCATTCTTTTATGTGATGCAATCACAATAGTTATGGCAATTGACCCTGGATCAAAAGTAATAGCTTTGCGCTCGTTTTCCATACCAATATTGAAAATATTTTCTGCAATTTTTACAGCAGAAATTGTATTTTTCATACCAATTGCATCGAGCAGATTGAAGAGCTTTTCTCTATGACTTGCTCCTGAAAACATTTGAATATCTTCTATGGAAATTTCATTCCTGCCACCGACAAAAATGGATAATGCATCCAGTTGTCTGTCAATAATTGCCAGACTGTTTCCGGTCCTTTCCAGGAGACAAAATGCAGATTTAAGATTCATTTTTTTGCCATAATTCCTGGCATGAATAACAATCCATTTTGTTAATTCACTGTCATATTCCGGTTTCTTTGTTTCCCAGGGCGCAGGACTATCATAAAGCTTATCGCATTCAATAAGGATGCCCTGTTCGCCGTTCATTGCTTTTGCTAATTTCGTCCTTTTGTCTATGGATAAAACTTCTAATATCATGCAGTTAATGCTAAAAGGATTTTTAATGTATTCTAAAATTCTTTCCTGATACTTAACCAGGAGGCCATCAGCATTCTCAACTATTATCAGCTTATGCTTTCCAAACATAGGAGCAGTTTTTGCCTCATCAATAATACCATTAAATAAATTAGAAACTTTTACATTTTGCCCAGCATTACCTTCAGTCTGATTAACGATAAAATTACTTCCGGTCTCTTTACCATTAAACTCGATTAAACCTTCTTTGACTCCCCCTTCAAGAAAAAACTGTTTCTTTATCACGGTTAATGCCTGCTTTTTTAGGAAATACTCGTTACCACCCATTATGTAAACAGGTAAGTTGTTTGTTTTACCATGCTTGTGTATAAAATCGGTAAATTTCATGTCAACAGCCTACACAATTTATGTTATGTAAAGATAAAGTAAATTTACTTTTTAAATATTGAATAAAAAAACCAGCTTTTTTCTCAAAGATGTTGACATAATTAAACTTATGTGTATAATCAGCTGCAATTTGATGCCCATACTTTTTGTAAATTACTGATTGAAGAATTATAATTGTTTTTGGAGTAATCGATTATGGCCACAATAACAAAAAGAGAACTAGCTGAGGCTATATCTCAAAAATTAGGAAGCCCGCAAATAATCACCAAACAAACAATTCAGCTTTTCCTTGAATTGTGCACTGAAGAACTTGCAAAAGGCAATCGATTAGAATTCAGAGATTTTGGTATTCTAACTACAGTGGAGAGAGGGCCACGGATTGGAAGAAATCCTAAAACCGGTACCACTGTAGATGTGCCCCCAAAAAGAGTTGTAAGATTCAAATCAGGAAGGCTTCTAAAAGAAAAGGTTCAAGATGATTCCTCGCAAGATGCATCAACAGACACCAATAGCGACATTTCTACTCAGGGCCAGTAATTAATATCCGGCTGAGCCCCCTTAAACTTGTCAACATAGTTTCTGTGCGAATTGTCTTTTGAGAAACCATGTTCTTCCAGTATCCATTTGCTCCCTGATCTTTTATATGTAATTTTATAAGAATAATCTGACAATCTCCATCTCCAGAAGAAAAAATGTGACAATCCTGTCATAAATATATTTATTTTCTGCGCATAGGGATCGATGTCTTCAAATATTGCAATTCCCTTTCTGGTAACTCCAGGACCATATTCACCTTTCATTTTGTCCGAACTTAGATACTTTTCCCCATTTTCAGAGACTTTTTCTGCAATTTCCGGGATGTATTTTGCTTCATAATATTTGTCTGTGTCAGTTGACAATATAGTCGCTACCGGTATCGTAATCTCCGTGTCTATCGTATTTCTAATTGAGAATACCCAGATTAAATATTTCTTTTCGTCTTCCGAGCCCTCATTGTTCAAAAAATATTCAGGAACACTCCAGCCAAAATCCACTTGTGATGCCTCAGATGTTACGGGAAAAGAGATAGCAAGATTAAGGAACAAAAACAGACACAAATACTTTAACTTTTTCATCAACAGACTCCTGTAATTTTATATTGAACAAATACGATCATACTATTGGTTCAACACGACAGCTTTTATTTATTAAGAAGAATTTAATACATATTTTGAGACACCATCTATATCTTTAAATATCTTGTCTGCATCTTGCAGGTACTCATCCGAAAGAGAAGTTTGTACTGCAAAACACATTAAGCCGGCACCCCTAGCTGAAGTTATACCTGCCGGCGCATTTTCTATTACGATGCAATTTTCTTTTGTTGCTTTAAGTTCATCTACGGCTTTCAGGTATGGCTCAGGATTTGGCTTCCCTTTATTTACCATTTCTCCGGTAACAATAACTTCAAAGATATTTTCCAGCCCCACCTGTAAAACCTTCTTAACAACCTCTAAGCGGGTACCGGTCACCAGGGCAAGATTGTACTTGCGATCCTTTAATTCCAATAAAAAATCCTTAATACCTTTTATCAGTGTTACGGTAAAAATATCATTAAATATCTTACGTTTAAGCTTTATTATCTTGTCAGCCGTTTCGTCTGAAATTGATATGTTGCTTTTTTTGACAAATATTTCCATTGTTTCTCTGCCTGTCATACCTTCCATCAGATAAATATCCAGATCTGAAACAGACATATCTATGGTCGACAATGCTTCTTTCCATGATTTGATATGATATGGCATTCCATCGACAATCACACCATCCATATCAAAAATAACCGTATTAATGTTTTTCATCTTCTAGTAATTCTATGGCATATTTTATAGGGACACCAAAGTTTGCTCCCCTGAAACCGCGGAAGATTCCATAATTTATAGCAATTACTTCACCTTTATTATTGAAAAGAGGACCCCCACTACCACCAACAGTTGTTAGTGCGTCATATATAATTCTTTTGTTTAAAACATCGCTAATATGTCCCTGGGTTGCTATCGGTTTTATAAGGCGATGGTTAGAAAGTTCCTGAGCCGCATCCAGAAATGATAATTTAGATATTTCCTGTGCAATTTCCGGATCGCTTTTTGCGTAAAGCGCATTCATACCGGCCGGATAACCTAACAGAACAACAGGTTCTCCCTCTATTGCATCCTTACCACTTAAATCCAGCTCAAGTACCGGTATATCAATACCCTCAGGATCAAAACTTAAAAGAGCAACATCGGCGATGTCAGAAACTTTTTCTACTCTGAGTGCGACAGGGTCTGCCACACCAGGGAAAAAAGCCCTGAACACCTCAAACCTGGGAGTTAAACCTGGTCCCAAAGGAATGGCATATTCTGTTTGCTGCCACCAGGGTTCCGAAACATGACGATTTGTAAGAATCTTACCATTGCCAATAATAAATCCGGTCCCTGTAAGGTTATTAGTCAATAAACTTCCATCCCTCCATGATGTTAACGGCTTACCCGAAACTTCATCAACTAACGAAAAAGAACACTGAATAAAACAGACACCTCTGCCGAAATCTTTTATTATCTTTTCGCCGATAGTGCTTTCAAATTCAAGAAGTTCTACTCTTTTTGTTGTTTCTGTCAGAACGGAGAATGTGTTATAGACTAAGGTAATAATACCTATAAAGGAAAGCAAGAAGATAGAGAGAGTAACAAGCTTAAATTTCGCTGAAGATTGTGTAAATGCTTCAGTTAATAAACTTTTAAAAAAAGATGTTGCCGTGATCAGCTTTCTTCCTTTATGAGGCTCTCTGGCAATATCCATAGAATCTGCCAGTATTTCCCTGAATGGCTTACATACATCTCCCTTCTCAGTCTTCACCCTGAAACGTGCCCTTGGCCCGTTGTCACCATATTCAATAAGATCACCATCATGAATAACAACCTCCTGTATCTGTCTGTTATTCACAAACGTGCCTTTAGCACTGTTCAAATCCTTCAGGACATAATCACATTCCTGTAAATTTATTTCTGCATGAAAAGGTGAGGTACTTTTATCTATAGATTGGTCAAAACTAAGATTGCATGAAGGATCCGTTCCAACACTGATTTTTGAATCAGTAAAGAATTCGGTCTTACCCCTCTTACTTCCTGACAGATGAACAAAGATAGCCTTCATTTGTTTTTACTGGCAAAATGGTTGTATACAATATCAGCGAAAGCACTTAACCCTTTCGTGCCTTTATCCAATTTTGATATCTTTTTTTCCATTTCTTCCTTATTTCTATAGTTTTTCGAAACGTATTCGGCTACGAAAGTCTCAGCAGAAACGAAATTCAATTCAGCTCCTTGATCATGAGCACTTTCTGAAATTTTATATGCGACCAGATCAGTAATTGTCTTTAATGTGATATCTTTCTTACTGCTTATGTTGTGTTTGACTGTTTCAAAATCGAGGTGGTCACTGGTTTTATAATGTTTATAGATCGTATCAGCAACGGCTTCTATCCCTTTAATACCGCCATCTAATATTGTTAACTTTTCGTGAAATTCATCAAGGGTACTGTAATTTTCTGAAATATATTCTGCCGTTATTTCCTCAGCTTTAGTAATATTATTTTCCGATCCCCTGTCATAAGGACCCTTAGATATTTTTAGTGCCACAATATCCATTATGGGCTTTAATGTAACATCTTCAAAGTTACGTACCTGATTTAGTATTGCTTCTACATCCGATTTATCCTTCATTGAAGTTTATTATACTAATGCTTAAATATAAATCAACTCTGATATGTAACACACCAGCTAATCGGAAAATATCCGAGAGTCATCCTTTAAATGGCTATTTTTGAGAATGGAAGTAACATACGACTTATCAAATGCGTTTGACAGGAGTAAGAAATCTTTGGCAGGAACCTACTTAATGAGATGTTAGATAAAAAAAGGCTTCAGGGTTAAATATTAAACCCTGAAGCCTGTAGTTAGTTCTTACTAAATGTAAGTGTGAATCAATGACCTTCGGCAGCGGGAAGACCTGCAGCGCCTAATTCAAGTGTTACCTGTATGAACTCACCTGGATGTACTCGAACTTCTTTGGTAGCAGAACCGCCATGTTCGCCAGTAGCTGATACTATGTAGTGTCCAGGGTCTACAGTGAACGATCTGTTTCCGTTATGACCGGTAGTATCAGAACTATCTCCAACACTTACTTCAGCATGTTCAACTGGTGAACCAAGTGCTATAACCTGAACAAGAATTGATCCTGTGTCAGTAGGTCTCCAAGTATTTGTGGCATATGTTGCCTGACTTACACAGAAAAGTAATCCCACAACCATCAGCGATATAGATGCAAATTTCAGTTTACTAAGCATTCCCTTCTCCTTTCAAAATTAAAAATAAAAAACAATCTACAATGCTGTAATTCTTCTCTTATTACATAGAAAAGCGGCTAAAACCATCTCTTCCTGAACTTGAAATGTTTTGTTAGCCCGTAATACAAAATAGTTCAGGGATTATACATTAAAACTTATTTTCGTCAAGTGGTTTTACCTGTCATTTATGAATATTTATGAATATTATTATATTTTTTCATAATTTAATCATGTAGTATAGAACCTACAAAATAGATACACCCATAATCTCTTTACACAAAACAACTTATGCCATATTACCTATCAAAAATCTATTAATTTTGTTATGAAGAAAATTGAAATGACAGAAGAGAAGAGTTTTTTTAAACAAAAAAAAGACTTTCTTAGGAATTATGAACCTTTTTCCTTATTGTCTAACAATCTTTTAAAGAAGATTGTATCCAGGATCCAGATTCAACATTATGGGACAGGTCAGACAATATGTGAAAGAGGACACAAGGGTAATTGCCTGTTTATCATTCACGCGGGGTCCGTAGTAGAAACCTTAGTTGATAGTAGCGGGGAAGAGATTACCATAGCAGTGCTCAGCGAAGGTGATTGCTTTGGCGCCATTTCTATCCTTACTGATGAACCTTACCTTGCAACCAAAAAGGCAAAGGAAGATGTTGAACTCTTTGTAATTTACAATGATGACATCCAGGAGCTATTTCAAAAGAATCCTCTTTTGAGTATGTACTTAACCAGAGTTGTTTCAATGAGAATAAAAGCCTTCTTTGATTTTTTTAAGAAGGAAAAAATCAAAATAGTTGAAGTAATTGAAGATAAGTTTGAAAAAGAGAGAAAATTAGACGTAATAAATAGAGTAACCAGGCTTTTCCACACAGAGGAAGATATTAATAAAACACTCTTATCAGTCGTTAAAGCCGTTAACAAGGAAATGCAGGCGGATGCGTGTTCTATCTATTTAGTTGACAGGGTTACCCAGGATCTGGTGTTGGAGGCAGCGGTTGGCTTTGATGATAAAGTCATGAAGAATGTGAGAATGCGATTAGCTGAAGGTGAGGGGGTTACCGGATGGGTAGTTAAAAATGGTGAGCCGGTTGCTCTTGAAGATGTCCACACAGACCCAAGGGTGAAGCTTATTACGGAAATCCATGAGGAACGTTTATCCTCACTCTTGTCTTTGCCATTAGGTGAGAAGAATGACGTTATAGGTGCAATTAACATTCAGACTGTTGATAAGAGAAAGTACACATACGACGATATCAGGGGATTGACGATTATGGCCAACCATATTGCCCTTGCTATTTCCCATGCACGACTCAAAAGAAGGATACAGATTGCAGAAGGCGTAAGTAGCAGGAAAGTTTCAGACGACCCTGGTTTTGTAGGTAAAGGTAAGTATATTGACAAAATAAATGCCTTTGTTGATGCTATGGCTTCAATTGATGAACCTGTGTTGGTAGGCGGTGAGGACGGGACAGGAAAGATTCCCATGTCAAAAACCATTCATTACAGGAGCAAACGTTATAAAGGCCCTTTTATAGTGATTGATTGCAGAGATATTGACAGTGAATCATGGGGGAACGAGCTTTTTGGTTATGAACAAAGTTCTCAGGTAATAAGCACGGATAACTCAAAGGGGAATGATTTACAGGACAATTTGTCTCCTCAGAAATCTATTGAAGCAGGAAATATAGCAACTCATCTGGGATATATAGAACTTGCTGACTCGGGAACGATTTTGTTAGACCATATCGATAAGTTGAATCAAGCAAACCAAATCAAATTGCTGAATTATCTACAGGAGGGGAAATTTAATCGTGTCAATGGAAATGGCACCATCTTTTCAAACGCGAGAATTATTTCATCTGTGTCTAAAGATATTCCTTCATCTATAGAGGAAGGAAAATTTGATAAGAGTCTATATGCAATCTTAAGCAAGAACCACTATCAATTAAAAGCGATTAGAGATCAGAAACGCAGTATCCCAATGCTTACAAAAGACTTTCTTGAGAAGATCAGTCGTGAATTGCACAAAGACGTGAAAAATGTATCTGACAACGCTATGGGAAGGTTGATGAGTTATGATTGGCCGGGAAACGTTAAAGAGCTTGAGAATGTGCTGAGACGTGCAGTTATCCTGGCAAAAGGTGATGTAATTACGTCGGAACAAATCTTTTTTGGTATACCAATGGGAGAAAAAAAATGGTCTTTTGATTTTCTTTCATTTGATGTGGTTCAAAGTTTTTTAAAGAGCAAATTTTATCCATCTGGTTTTCAGATTTTAAGTTCTATATTTCTTGTAATTACACTTTTAATGCTTTTTTTGGGACATAAAGATGGGCAGTTAAATTTTATAAATACATTATTCTGGTCGGCAGGCATATTTGGCATGTATTTAATAACTTTTGTTTCCGGAAGATTTTTATGTGGGATATGCCCTTTTGCCGCTGTCGGTGATTCGGTGAAGAGATTTAAAAATTTTAATCAGCAAATACCGAAGATACTTGTTTCATACGGAAGGTACATTACCATTGGACTAATAATATTAGTCTTCTGGTTTGAAGGTGTCACGGCAATTCCACGCTCTTCGACATTAACAGCATACTTGATTATCTTTATCCTTTCAGGAGCCGTTATTTCAGGCTTGATCTTTGAAAGAAGAGTATGGTGCAGATATGTTTGTCCGCTGGGTGGCTTGTTTGGCGTTTATTCGCTTGCATCAATAACTTCTTTGAAAGCAAACAGAAGCGTCTGCCTGAACCAATGTGAAACTCACGATTGCTACCTGGGAACGCAATTAACAGAAGGTTGTCCAATGTATTTACATCCTTATGGGTTGGAAAATGGCAGAGATTGTGTTTTATGTATGAACTGTTACAAAAATTGCAGTCACAGTTCCATAAAGGTCAATCTTCAGGTACCGGGAAGCGACATAGGCAACATGTCCAACAGGTCATTGTCTGAGTCGTTACTGTGTTTATCACTATTGGGAATATTGTTAGTAGAGCATGGAAGTCTTCTTAGCATGGATTCTCAGTGGTTTCAATCTTTATACAGTTTTATCGGAATCAACCAAGCAGTACTTTATACATTAATATTTACCTTTGTATCTTTTCTTCCATCTGGTTCTATCATTTTTCTTGATTATGTATGCAATGGGTTTTCGTTTCACAATGTAAAAACAAGAATTACGGATTTCGGATATGCGGCGATACCACTCGCACTTATGGGACATCTTGCTTTTTATTGGAATAAACTTAAAGCAGATTTCTGGACGTTGATAGAGATAACCGGAATTTATCAACCGGTAAGAGCTGAAAATGAAGTTTCGATTGCTGATAAAATAGGGGTTATGTCAGCGATTGAATTATTATTTATTCTTGCGGGGGTTTCAGGAAGTATCTATATTTTTTATCTTCTATCGAAAAAAACAAAACACCTCTTAACAAAATTGACTATTGCCTGTTATTTATCTGTTTTTGCGGCCTTTGCATTCGCATACATATGCATATTGTAGTATATCAAATTCCCTAAATACAGAGAGGCATTGGCGGGTGTTTTCATTTCTGAAAACAGTATAATTTTTTCAGCTTTTTACTTTTTGCTTTTCAAACTACGGTTGTAGTCTTCATTTATATATTGGCGATTGTTGAATTATTTATTTAAGTGTGTATTACGGACAAATGCTTATGTTTTAAAACTTTCTGAAGATGTTAAGTAGGCATGGACTTACTGCGCTGATTCTTAAGCCCAAGAAAGCAAATAAACTCTTTTAACAACTCCTCGTTAAAACAAATCTTATTTTCTTTTTTTATTTCTGCCAGTGTAGCAAAAGGCCTCATTGCGGCAGCATATGGCCTGTCGGACGTCATTGCATCATATGCATCAACTAGCCGAGAAATATGCCCAAATAAATGGATGTCGCTACCCCCGATTCCGTAAGGGTATCCTGTACCATCATTGTTTTCATGATGTTGAATAACTACTTTCAAAGAGAGTCCATCAATGCGATCATTGTGTTCTAAAATATCCAGTCCTGCTTTAGGGTGTTTTTTTATTTCATGAAACTCTTCGCTCGTGAGATCCCCTTGTTTGTTCAGGATATCTTGAGAGAGTGTTGACTTACCGATATCATGCAGCAATAGACCTGTTCCCAGACATTCCAACTCATTTGGCTTCAAGGAAAGATATTTGCCAAAGAGTAATCCGATTACTGATACGTTAATAGAATGTGTAGTCGTACGATAATCATGGGAAGCAACTTCAAACAAACTGGAGAATGTATTTTCATTTTGAAGAATGTGAGTAATTGTATTATCTACCCATGCAGAAGCTCGTTCGATATTCTCGCCGGACTTTGGGTCATCCATAACGTCCTGTGCTAAATTTTTAGCAACCTGATAAAGTGCTCCTGATTTCTGCAAAGAACTTTTACTGTAGTCTTCAACAATTTGCCTGAGGTTTTTTTCCTGATACTTGAGGTATTTGCCGGTGTCTTTTGTAGAAATATAGAGCCTATGTGCATTCCTGTTTAATAATTCTCCTTTCCTATCAGCACTGAATTCCTGATTTCCACGACAGAATAAGATATATCTGGAGCGTCCGCTAAGGTCGTTTTTCAAAAACACATCAAAATCTATCTTTGTGTCTTCAACTAAAGCGTCTTTTGATATGGCGGTATATTCGTTCGTAGATGAAAGTGCTGTCATTTTTACAATGGTAATTAATAAGTTTTTATTAAATTCTCTTTAAGAAAAAGCATTAACTCCCTGTTGTTACATATTTTATGCAAACGGTTTCAGTATTTATGCACACTCAGAGGGATTTGTAGTTAGCTAAAATCGTGCCTAAAGGAGTAATATATATCAAAAACAAATGATATTATAAAGTTATCTTGCGCTAAACACTTGTACCATAACGCCTTATTTGGAACAGACATATTCTGGCTTTTATTGTAAAACTATTTTTATTTTTTCTTCCTCTATTATGCTGTTGATTATGTCAACATTTTATGGGTAATTATTTCTGCATTGAGGATGTTGAGGA
>JANLHC010000183.1 GCA_024654465.1 Candidatus Scalindua sp. | reverse complement strand
TAAACAAAATTATTCCATACTTGATATAAAAAGTGCTCTTCAGGCAGAAGGAAACAGAGTTTCCCATGATTATATTGATCGTGTACTCTCAGCAGAAGGGTTTGTGTACGGCAGATCGTAATGACTTTGATCCGGCCAGCAAAAAGTTCAGTGATATAGGTTTCCGCCTTGCCAGGTCTCCATAGAATTTTATTCATTCCAGAGAAAATATTTGACTAACTAATCTTTTTGGATTAACATGCTCAGACACGAGGAAGACTAAGCAAGGATTTTTCTGATAATAAGAGTTGTTGCAAAGTAAGCCGATGTAATATTCAAGAGATCCCTTTATAGAGAACTCCTGGAAATTATATCGGCTTTTTTTATTTATAAATTTCAAAGAAGTCTGGACATTCTTACAGATGAGCATAAAGGGTACATTGCCATGATAGAAATCAATTTAAGTATTCAGAACATCCTGGATGGGCGTGGAATAGAAATCGCAATTATCGGGATGCTGGTTGTGTTCACAGCGCTTACCTTAATCAGTGCATTTATCTCTCTGTTACCATCTGTTTTAAGAATAGTTAACTTTATATACCCAATAAAAGATCCACTTTCTCTGCCAGAACGTTCTGATACACCAAAAGATGAGGTTCTGGCCGCAATCGGTTTCGTTCTTCACGCTGCTGAAATTGGGAAGTAGATCCAAGGCGATAAAAAATGTCAAATCATAATGCCTTATTGTAAATGTGTGCTGTAGCTCCGTAATAATTTTGTGAGGATATAGATGATATCAGTGAAAATTCTATTTGAATTTCTTGACACAACCGGTTTTGCGATGATGACATGGGGCAATGCCATCATGATCGCAGTAGGCATTTTTTTTATATCTCTGGCTATTATCAAAGATTATGAGCCTCTATTGCTGCTCCCTATCGGTTTTGGGGCAATTGTAGGAAATATACCTTCTATTCAAGGCATGGCGCTCAGTGTATACGAAGAGGGAAGTGTTCTGAGTTATATATACTTCGGGGTTAGTAAGGGTATTTTCCCACCCCTTATTTTCCTGGGCATTGGTGCTATGACTGATTTCTCTACAATGCTGTCTAATCCAAAGCTTATTTTACTTGGAGCAGCCGCACAGGTAGGAATCTTTATAACGTTTATTGGTGCACTATACCTTGGATTTAATTCTTCAGATGCGGCTTCTATAGGTATTATCGGCGGCGCTGATGGACCAACCGCAATATTTTTGTCGTCAAAACTTGCACCACATCTGTTAGGTGCTATTGCTATAGCTGCTTATTCGTATATGGCACTTGTCCCTGTTATACAGCCACCTATAATGAAACTGCTTACGTCGAAAAAGGAGCGTCTTATCAGGATGAAAAAACCAAGGCATGTGACACAGAGGGAGAAAATCATCTTCCCTGTTGCTGCCTTTCTTGTTGCTGCGTTGATTGCTCCCGGTGCCATAGTGCTTATAGGAATGCTTTTCTTAGGCAATCTATTAAAGGAAAGCTGTGTAACTGAGCGATTAGCCAATACTGCACGTAATGCAATGATTGATATAGTGACAATCCTTCTCGGTTTTTCGGTTGGAGCTAGTACACAAGCGCAAGCTTTTCTAACAAATCAATCACTTCTTATTTTTGGTTTAGGAGCTCTTTCTTTCTGTATTGCAACAGCTGGTGGTGTGCTTTTTGCTAAATTCATGAACCTGTTTCTCAAGGAAAAAATTAATCCCCTTATTGGTGCTGCCGGAGTCTCCGCAGTACCAGACTCTGCTCGTGTCGTGCAGATGGTTGGCCAGAAGGAAGACCCGCATAATTTCCTGCTCATGCACGCCATGGCACCTAATGTAGCAGGTGTAATCGGATCAGCTATTTGTGCGGGTATATTGTGGTCTGTACTGGTAAAATAATTTTTTATTATACGAAAAGATAAAATGGCTAAAAAGATAAAATTTATGTGTACCGCCTTTCGAGACGGCTTTCAGTCTGCGTATGGTGCGAGAGTACTAACCAAAGATTTTCTGCCTGCTGTAGAAGCGGCCAGAGATGCGGGTATCACCTATTTCGAGGCAGGCGGAGGTGCGCGTTTTCAGTCACTCTACTTTTATTGTAACGAAGACGCCTTTACCATGATGGATGATTTCCGTAAGGCTGCGGGACCGGTTGCTGAATTGCAGACCCTTGCCCGTGGTGTTAATGTGGTTGGTCTGGATTCTCAGTCCAGTGATATTATTCGGCTCCATGCTCAGCTTTTCAAAAAACATGGCATTACGACTATCCGTAACTTTGACGCACTCAATGATGTACGAAATCTAATAGTCAGTGGGAAAAGTATCGTTGATGCAGGGCTTAAACATCAGGTATGTATTACAATGATGGAGTTACCACCGGGCTGTACTGGCGCCCATGACCCAGATTTCTATCTAGGTATCTTGCGGCAAATTCTGGATGCGGGAATTCCTTTTGATTCCATATGCTTCAAAGATGCCTCCGGCAGTGCGGTACCATCAAAGGTGTATGAAACAATAAAACAGTCGCGGAGCATACTTCCCGGTGAGACATTCATTCATTTTCATACACACGAAACTGCAGGAATTGGGCTTAGCGCCAACAAGGCAGCATTAGATGGAGGAGCAGATGCAATAGATCTTTCCATGGCGCCATGTTCAGGCGGTACATGCCAAACTGATATCCTGGTGATGTGGCACGCGTTAAGAGGCACTGATTATGAGCTTGATATTGACATTAATAAAGTACGAGAGGCAGAAGAGGTTTTTAAAGATTGTATGAAAGAGTATTTCCTTCCGCCTGAGGCTTTAGCGGTAGAACCACTCATACCCTGGTGCCCCATGCCGGGTGGCGCCCTCACTGCAAATACTCAGATGCTTCGTGATAATGGAATTATGGAGAAATATCCGGAGATTATTAAGTCCATGAGTGAAGTTGTCAGACGAGGCGGATACGGAACATCGGTAACACCTGTTTCTCAATTTTACTTTCAACAGGCTTTTAATAATGTAATGTTTGGCCCATGGAAGAAAATTGCTCCTGATTATGGAAAGATGGTACTGGGTTACTTTGGAAAAACTCCCGTGCCGGCAGATTTGGAAATTGTCAAGATAGCTGCGGAACAGCTCAAGATGGAACCTACTAAGCGTTCTCCAATTGAAATGAACGATGAAGATCCCGTGAAAAGCATTGACCATGCGCGAAAAGAGCTTCAAAGTTCAGGTATTGATGAAACAGAGGAGAATATCTTCATAGTAGCTACCTGTAAAGACAAAGGATTGAAATATCTGAAAGGAGAAGCAGAACTAGGGATTCGCAAGATCGAGAAAAATAATCTTCCAGAAGTTATAGCTAAAGATGATGGCCATAACAAAAAGCCATTGGACTATATCGTAACAGTAAATAGTATAGACTATCCGATACGTATTGAAGGGGACAAGGCAATAATAAATGACAAGTCGTACCAGATAGAAATCCGCCGTGACGATGAATCAAAACCAAAGAAGCTGGCAGAATGTACCGAAACCTCCGGTACTGATGTAAGTGCCCAAATGCCAGGGAAAGTGATGCGCTTAACCTCCAGGATAGGTGACTATGTACACTCAGGTCAATCAATTATGGTTGTCGAGGCAATGAAAATGGAGATACACGTTTCAAGTCCCATAGAGGGAACAGTAACTGCTATAAAAGTGGCAGAAGAAGATCAGGTTACAACAGGGCAGGTTCTCGCAATAATTAAATAGTGACAATTATTCAACATCACCTGCCCAGACATCTCGAACTTGTCCATCGTCACCGCGAAGGAGGATCTGCCCTTTATTACCGAATCCCTCCAGAATTCCCGACTTCTGATCTTTACCTTCTCCTATAGTAACGTGTTTTCCCATGTGGCAACATCGTGCAATCCACTCTTCACGAATGGAGGGAAAGCCACCTACCTCCCAGCGATCTATCCAATCAGGCAGCATTTCCAGAAGAATGTCAAGCACCTCTTTAATCGGATACATCTTCCCAGTCTCAATTAGAAGAGAAGTTGCAGGTTTATCCATAGACGCGGCATCTGTCTCCTGCATATTTACATTTATTCCTATACCAACGATTATCGCATATTCCTGCGCATACCGTATATTACTCTTCTGGCAAAGAATTCCACCGATCTTACTTTCTCTTACCAGGAGATCATTCGGCCACTTTGTCTTAGTTACCATGCCAAAAGTATCCAGGGCTGAAGCAGCTCCCAATGCAACTGACATAGGCAGTGAAGCAATTCCTGGAATATCATGCTTCGTACGTAAAAGAAATGAAAATGTTAGATCCTGTCCCGGATGAGAAATCCAATGGCGATTTCTGCGCCCATGGCCCGCAGTCTGTTCCACTGCCGCCAAAACGAACCCCGAGGGTATCACCATTCCATCTTTAAGCCAATCCATGAGAATAGTATTAGTTGACGAAAGTTTGTCGTGCCATTCAGGATCAAGGAATTTCATAAGACCTCAAAGTAGAAAATATATTTATTTGCTTTAGCGATTCCATAAATCTTTCTTTTTAAAACATAGGATCCATTTTAAGGACAGGGTGGCCGACCTTTTGCAGATGTTCCAACACTTCCTCTTCTGTCTGAGCTATTGTTTCATCTGCAATTTTATTAATAAAATCTTCCAAGCCAGCCTTTTCTGCCGCCTCGGTGATTGCGTCTGCAATCTCGTCTTTAAGATGTTTTGGCATCCAGACCATCCTTGCAAGACCTCCGTCTCCGGATATAAACTTGCTGCTGCCCATGTAAAATTTGCTATGACCGACAAAGCCAGGTGTTTGTATGCCGCCTCCCACAGTTCCCGCAAGAGTTGAAAACTTCATTCCGCATGGAGTCATGCCGGTGAAGTCTCTGTCAACCGTCATTATCCCATTCGTCATCGGAAGCATTGCAGAGATACATTCAAAGCAGCCGCAGCTTGTCATTGGATTAGTAACCATGCTGTACATGCTTATCTGATCAAATTCTTTGTTGGAAGCCTGATGAAGAAATGCATTTGTTCCTTCCCAAATCCCCAGTTTCTCATCAATTATTTTACCTTTTTCAATAGGTTGATTGGGGCCGGTTGGTGTAATTTCAAAACCCGCTTTCCCATCAAGCCAGCTCACAGCGCCACATAATCCGGAGCGCTCAGGAGATATTATACAGACGTGGCTCGGCGCAAAACTCTGGCACAGAGTGCAACTGTAAAATTGATTTACTGAGGCGTCTGTCATTCCCAGGGCTCTCTCATCACGTTCTGTAAAAGATGCCTTTACTTCATCTAATTTCTTCTCAACATCCTCTTTATTTGTGAACAATGTGACTTGAACTTTATCCAAAAGAGCGCCGTATTCCTCGTGGTACTTAGAATGTATTATATTTCCTAAGTGTTTAAGTCTAAATCCTTTATTGTATGCATCCTTGCTGATCCGGTGCCTGATTATATCTCGCTGTCCCATATGGAAAAACCCTTGTGCTTCACCAAGGAAGTGATGTGTTCTTCGCTCAAAGATAGGCTCGAAATCAGCTTGCATCTTACGGCCTGACACTTCTACGTATACTCCTAATGGTTTCCCCGCACCAATTTCCATTTCATCCATATCAGGACCAACAACT
>JANLHC010000209.1 GCA_024654465.1 Candidatus Scalindua sp. | reverse complement strand
TTCACTAATTCATTGAAAACTTTAAGTCCGATTTAGGGACTATACTGCAGTCTGGCCAGTTTTCTTGATTGTTATATTTGATAGAGGTATTTATAGTTCAAAAGAGTATACGAACTAATACATAACCATTCACAATGAAAAGGGAATGTTGAATATAATCAGATATTTTTTATCTGAGCTTCTATTTCAGAAAAACTACAATTATTGGAATCAGTTAAAAGCGTTATCTATTCCGGCTATCTAATAAAACGCAAAACCCTTTCAAGGAGGATATTATGGTCATCAAGAAAAAAACCGCAACAAAGAAAGCCGTAAACAAGAAAGCGATATCGAAGACGCCAGCCAAGAAAAAAACAACAAAGAAGGCCGTAAGCGAGAAAGCGATATCGAAGACGCCAGCCAAGAAAAAAACTACAAAGAAGGCCGTAAGCGAGAAAGCGATATCGAAGACGCCAGCCAAGAAAAAAGCTCCTACGGTAAAAAAGGATCTTGATCAGATAATTAAGCAATTGCGAAAAAACCCAAAAGTATTTACCGCTTTGAGCAAGAAATTTAAAACAGCCAAGACAGACGAAAAACGCATGAAAATACTCTTTGACTTTGCTATCGATAGCAAAGGCCTTAGACGAATATTACCCAAAGACATGCAACCGGGCGGCCAGGCTTTTGCTACGGTAACAACTGTTACTGTTACTACTGTAACCATTCCAGATACTGCATACTAGCGCATGAACCGTAGACCTGTTCCGAACCCAAAGGATTTTGATTCAACGCTCAGATTTCGTGAGACTAAATATTGGTATGTATGTGGCCCTGAAGTCATAAAAAAGCAAGGCTGGAAAATCTATATCAGTGCCAATCCAAATAATTTTGCGGACATTCTTGCCTCAGTAAAAAATCTTCTGGTCGAATGCAACTTGCATTTCAAGTATATACGTACGATAAATTCCCTGCGCAAGTTAAATACCGGTAATTTTGGCTATTCACAGATAGGAAAATCCATCGTTTTGTATTTGCCAAAACCTAAGGATGATATGGTGCAACAGTTAATGGGCATTCTAAACGAATATCGTGATGAGTGTCCTGTTGTACCATTTGCAGAATCTTTTGGAAATGATCTGCCGTTATATTACAGATATGGTGCGTATAAAGGATTTACTATTGAACTTGATAATCTGAAAAAAGGTGATGATAGAACCGATTATGATGTGGCCATTCCAAAAGGAATAAAAGATCCTTTTGCTGCTATTCGCTTAGACGAAATAAATCGCAGTGATTTTAATAAATTTCTACTGTATTATCCATCATTTGAATCAATTACCCAGCAAGGCAAATGTGGTATTTTTGGTGCAATGGACATGAGGAGCAAGTCTTTTCGAGAAGTTATTCTCAAAGTAGGCTATCCAAACGGACAGGTACAGGCTGACGGACGAGATGGCAGCGATTTTATTAGAAGAGAACTCTATTTTTACAATGCAATGAGTCAACGAGGAATTACATATCTGGCACCAGAATTAGTTGATAGTTATGATGAGGGCAGGGATGTCGCTTTGGTTTTGGAACGGCTAAATGGAAAGAGTCTTTTGCAGCACCTCCTAAACGGCAGCCTTCTGTCAGCTCACTTGGAAGCCTGCTGGGATATCATTACTCAAATACATGAAAACGGTCTCTACTTGGGAGATGCCAAGTTAGCCAACTTCCTCTTAAATGAAGATGATAAAAAAGTGTTTGTCATTGACTTTGAAACCAGTGGAGTAATCGAGGCCGGTGATACTGTTCCTATTCGCACGTTTGATATTCAGCTTCCAATCGACAAAGATGTACGGCTCTTTGATTGCATGCATTTTTTGGCATCCGTGTTATTTGATTACTCAACCGGTCAATATGAGATTGAAGATAGGAGAATTAATTTGACGACCCTCTGCGAAAAAGATCCCGAGAGTTCAACTCAGAGGTGGGCAATTACACGTCTTAGGGAAGTCTTATCTGCCAATGATCTAGTCTTCGCCCAAAAAGGAACACACATTGACAAACAGAAGCGACCAAGTAAATAGTGAAGTTAAAGAACTAAATGACCTTATCCATATCTTAAAGAATGGAGAAGGCCTCTATTTGGGTCTTTTAGGGTCTGCATGTCACAAAAAACTGGATTTAGTTGGCGACCTGGATGTGCTAATAGTCGTTGAAAATATGAACAAAACAGTTTATCAGGAAATACTAAAGGTCTCCAGAACAATATGCACTGCACTGACAAAGAAAACCGGTCGGCAGTGGGGTCTGGAAGACAGACAGTCTCCCCTCAAGCCGGAACCGCATTCCAAAAGACAACAGCTTCACCTATGCTTACATGATAAAGCTTCTATTATCGCAATGTCCCTTGCAATGAGCTTATTGTTTATAAGTAAGAGCAGATTAATTTGGGGAATGCCCCTGGCTTCAATACTATCACCTCCTCGCTCAGCAGCCTTGATTCTAAAAAGTTGTCTCGAAGAAGTTAAGCGTGCTAAGGATTCTTTAAGAGATAATTTAATCATTACCAGGTACTGGGATTTTTCCGGCAGGCCCTGCATTATTTCCAGCCGGATTAAGACAGAGGATAAGTGGTTACGACGCTGCCTATTACGAAATTGTTCAGGTATTGCAGACAGGGTATGTATCGAGGTTCTTAGCTTTTTTCCTGATTTACTGATGGCATTCGTATCAGAACGGCCCACTATCTATAAGGAAATCGAGAATGATCTAAAGAACTGGAATGCATTAAGCGAGCCCAGATGGAATAGTATCAATAAGAAAGTACAAATATTGCTCGACGAGCATATTCTGTGGCTAAATCAGGCATTGATTGTAATTGGAGATACAAATTAATGGGAAACAGCAATTGTAATTCAGGTATTGGCAAGAGAAAGGAAGCAGAGGAGCCAGAGCTGCGACTGCAGGTGCAAGAGTTGTTATTTGATCTGGTCAATTCTCGTGTCCGTGGCAAAATAAAATCCACCATGGGAATGGTTAACGGCATGAACACTACGCTGATAGAATATGTAAATCTACTCGACGAGCAGGAGCTTCAAGAAGTTCATCTAAAATTGGCAGAGGCCTATCTTCATGAAGTCGATTTTCTAGTTAGTCAGGGACATCTGTTAGACAGAGGAAAGGAGAACAGCCATGACTAAACCATTAACAGCAAGTCGCAAGAAGAAAAACTCTCCCAGAGTCGGGCTAGTCAGCATGCCTTGGATTACGACTTCAATGCCCTCCATACAGCTTTCTACATTAAAAGCCGCACTTTTATATAATGGAATTGCATCGGACATTTTTGAGTTAAACCTTGATTATGCCTCAAGAATTGGGATCAATATATATCATTTGCTGAGTCGCACTATTGGATTTACTGCGGAATGGGTGTTTACGCGCTTCGTATTCAAAAATGAAAGAACTGAAGATATATTTCTCAACAAGGCTCCATCATTCGGAATGAAAAATAACGAGACAGAGAGGCGTATTTATAATGCATTACATCCGGTCACAGAAAAATATCTAAATGACATGATGCATTATCAGGATTGGAAGAAATACGATTTCATAGGTTTCTCTTTATCGCTAACACAAATAGGCGCTTCAGCTGCCCTGGCAAAACGGATCAAACAACAACATCCAGAAATAAAGATTGTTTTTGGTGGCTCTCAATGTTCAGAGGAAATGGGAGAAGCAATGCTGCGCACTTTCTCTTTCGTTGATTACGTAGTGAAGTACGAGGGAGAATATATCTTGCCTGAATTGATCAACAATCTGAGATCTGGAAAACCTATTAATACTATACCGGGGATTTGCTATCGCACTGAAAACGGCTATATACACTCTTCCGACTCCATGCCCAAACCATTTGATCGCAGGCACCGAAAGAACATTGAATACGACTCTTATTTCACACGCCTTCGAAAACTCAAATTGCAGGATTCTATTGATACATGGATACCCTTCGAGAGTGGACGGGGTTGCTGGTATGGAGAAAAGACACATTGTACTTTTTGTGGACTGAACCATGAAATGAGTTTTAGAGAGTGGCCGAGTAATCTTGTTTTTAATGAACTGAAACACTTGTCTAAGCGGCATGGAATTAATCAGTTCTTCTCCGTTGATCTCGTCATGCCCAAGAGCTATCCCAGGACTTTTTTCCCCAAAGTAGAGAAACTTAATCGCAACTGGATGTTTTTCTATGAAACCAGGGCCAGTCTTTCACGTAGCGAATTGGAACAGCTATCAAGTGCAGGAGTACGTTGGATTCAACCGGGAATAGAGAGCCTTGACGGATATATGCTTAAAATAATGCGCAAAGGCGTGACTGTTATGCAGAATATTCAATTACTAAAGTGGTCTAGAGAATTAGGCATCCGCGTAGGCTGGAATCTAATTACAGGGATACCGGGAGAGAAAAAAGAAAGTTATCAGTGGATGCTAAAGATCATGCCATTACTGGTACACTTAGCACCACCCTCAGGTGTGGGACATTTTCAATTGCACAGATTTAGTCCTTTTTTTGAAAACCCTGCTAAACATGGAGTTACAAAAAAAGGCGCTCACCCTCTTTACAAATATGTTTTCCCAGTGCCTAATAAACTTCTTGATAATCTTATCTACTTACATGACTATCGCTTGAATACTCGTCTATCTAAAATATGGCATAAAAAGCTTGAGAATGAAGTAAAGAACTGGTGGAGTGCCTATCGCAAAAAGGCGAGGTTGACCTGGACTGCTACAAAACGTGATCAATACCAAATAATAGATACTCGTTTTGACGATGCAAATGAGCGCTGTTACACCCTGAATGCAGATGAGATGAATCTATATCGATTTCTCGATTCAAGTCGTTCGATAAAAAGAGTACCTGACGATTTTACCTCATCCTCGCCAAAAATATCCCGCCAGCTTGGCGGAACAAGTGGCATCAAAAACTTACTTAAACACTGGCAAGATAACAGTCTCACTCTTGAAGCTAACAACCAGGTCCAGAACCTCGCCATTGATCATAAACTGTTTTTAAAAAATAACAAAATGCATCCTCAGAAAATTGTGCCACCAAAAGCTTGAACAGAAACCTTTTAGGAGTTAAAGAAATATATTCTTGAAATAGTTCTTGAAATATGGTCACATCTCGCCACTTGACACAAACAAAAAAAGCCCTTGCCGGACAAAAATCGGGGGACACTATACATATTTATTGACGTCAGTCAAACGAGGTCATAAAAGCTATAATTTTTCGATTTTTAATTCATCACGTATATTTTTTTATTTGATTCAGCAACCATCACTATTTTTAATTCTTTTGGTGTCTAATAAAAACTCCATTACTGTCAAGTAGGAAGTCACTGGTTCGAATTCTTCTAACAATCTTCTAACAAGACAATAGAAAACAGCAAGTAAGACCTTACACCCAGACAAGCTGGCCGCCAGTCGCCTGAGGACGACCCTGTAGACAGCTCACAGATCCAACTCTGTCGGGAGGCGTCCCTTGAAGCAGCTTTCAGGTCCGACTCAGTAGGGAAAAGCAGAAATCCAAAGCACGAAATTCGAAACAATTTCCAAAACACCAATATTCGAATTTTAGAAAAGACTCATAACCCGGAGGTCGTCCGCCAATAAGCCAGGCGGATCTCCACTACTAATTTTAACAATAATTTACCAGCATGGGATTGTTTGGCTTGCTTTTTCTTGGATTTTGGGGGATAAACTTTATTGAGAAAGGGATCACTGAATGTTTTATTAGTAACAAGAATCAGTGTAAGCTCGTCCTGATGAACAAAATGATGAAGGAAGTCCGGTATCACCCATATTGTCATACACGAAGTCAGGATAAGCGGTAGGTGTAGAGTTTGTTTTTTTTAGAAAATTGTCAGGTTGTATTTTTTTCACATGCGATTTTATCAGTTCTTTATTT
>JANLHC010000208.1 GCA_024654465.1 Candidatus Scalindua sp. | reverse complement strand
TTGATTTCCCCCAACGGAAGGGTTTCCGGAGCAATGCGTATGCGTGTCCAGATTTCATCCTCAAGATGCACAGATGGTATTGTTACGGTCTTATCCCCCTCCTTTTCAAAGTACGAATACTGTTTCACCTTATAGTGATCACCTTCAAGATTATACTGGAGATAGACATGGCCACACCAGTCCTGTCTTGTTGTTGATACTTTTAATGTTTTACTGAACGGCTGTTTTTCTGAGGGGATTGGTGTAAATACGGACTTCATCATGGAGTAGTCATAGATGCCCGTATTGAATCTCTTGATAAAGTTGAGCTTTAAGACCGGAATACTTTTCTTTCGTGACGATTCATAATCTGACTTTACGTGTATGTCGGGAAGAAACGGTTCGGTGACAAATATTAAAATAGCATAACCGGGATGAACTTCACCATATCGACTCTGTTCAAGTTCAAAGCGCGTTATTTCCGCACCGTAATTATACCAATATGAATGGAAGTCCTTTTCCTCAGGTAATGAAAAAGCGACTGAAGTATAATGTGAAAATACTACGAACATTGTTGTCAACAGTACTATGCATTTTAATTTATATTTCAAAATTGTTTCTCCCTTCTTCGTGGACTTACCTTAACGCAAAGCTTGCTATAATTCACAAAGATTTAAAATGAAATTCCACATATGATCATATGCCATTAAAACGACATGGTCAAGCTGAAACTGTCAACTGATATATACGATTAATAACTACAGACAGTCTTGAATCAGCTTCCGGATATATAATAAAATATTTAACAAGTAACGCCAAATGATGTATACTGATCCGAGTTAAAAGTGCCTACCTGTCCGCCAGCTTGTTAGGCGGGAAGTTTGAAGTGAACTAAAATTGTTTTCGATATGATTCAGCTTAATGGTGAAAGTCCATGCCGGCTAAAATAGAAATATGGAAAGAGCAAGACCTGCAAGTTATTTGCATACAGGATTAGATAGATACGAGGTTTTTGATTTCCAAGCAGATGGATTAGGAGAGCTAAAGTCTTTCATAAAGAGCAAAGAGCTGCCCTTCAGTTTTCATGTACCATTTTTCAGACCCTCATATTTCCCCTATACCGGAGTAACTACCTTTTTTTATAAAACTTTTCTCGCGTCATAAAAAGTTAAAAGTGCCTAAATTATAAAGTGAGCTAAAGTTGTAAGAAAAACTAATCTTTTATTTTCTTACTTTGGACAATTCAGGTTGGAATAATCAGTGAAAAATAAGAAGAAATACAAAATATTATTGTTAATTGTTGGTTGCGCAATTCTTTTCGTGCTGATTTACAAGGTTGGGCCTTCCACTATTTATCATCAACTCATTGCTCTGAAATGGAAGATTTTGCTTCTATTTTTACCTTTCTCACTTGTTTCCGTCCTCGACACACTTGGATGGAAGTATTCTTTTAAAAATGGGAAGACAAGCTTTAAAGACCTCTTCATAATAAGACTTGCCGGAGAATCAGTAAATTCTATCATACCATCTGCAAATTTTGCAGGAGAGCCGATAAAAGCTTATTTCCTTAAGAGGCACAATATTTCAATGCTTGATGGTATGGCCTCCGTTGTCATTTCAAAGACAATTATGGCGATAACACAGATAATTTTTGTAATGATTGGAGTTATATTTTTACTGTACAAATTAAATGTATCGAGTACTCATTTAATAGGTTCAGTAGCAATCATACTGCTAGGTTCAATCGCAATCATACTGCTAAGTATACCCGTAATAATGTTCATTATTTTTATCCAGAAACACGGTCTCTTTGCTTTCCTGTTGAAACTATTGCGAATGCTAAGGATAAGGATACGTTATATAGAGGAAAGGGAAGCAAGCTTAAGAGAGCTTGACAAAAACATATACCAATATTACATTCACAACAAAAAAAAGGCATTTTACGCCTTTGTCTGTTTTTTTCTAGGTTGGCTTGCGGGTGTGATAGAAGCATTCTTGATTCTTTACCTTCTAAATATACCTATAGATACTGTTTCCGCCTATGTTATTGAATCACTTGCAACTGTTGCCAAGGGAATAACGTCCTTTATACCTGGAAGTGTTGGAGGTCAGGAGGGAGGAATTATCGCAATTTTTATGAG
>JANLHC010000195.1 GCA_024654465.1 Candidatus Scalindua sp. | reverse complement strand
AAATTAAATAATGTGACAGGGCAAAGCGCCGGTGCGGTTCAAGTTGTAAAAAAGTTTGGTTCTTCAGACTGCAATTGTGTAACACATCTCTATTATTTTGAAAATATTCCAACACATTTTTCAGAATCATGTTGAATTAATATCTGCCTTAATCAAATAGTCTGAACCTTGCGATACAATATAAAGCAACAATACCATCTTTCCATCCTATCTTCTTACCTTCGTCGTAATCCCTTCCGCTGTATGATATTGGCAACTCGTATATTATACATTTTCTTTTCGCCAGTTTTGCAGTTATTTCAGGTTCAAAACCAAAACGATTTGATCGGATATTAATATCCTTTATTATTTCTGTTTTAAAGACCTTGTAGCATGTTTCCATATCTGTCAGGATCAGATTTGTCATCATATTTGACAGTGTAGTTAGTATTTTATTGCCAACATAGTGCCAGAAGAACGATACTCTGTGTGGCCCGCCCAGGAAACGAGAGCCGTATACGACATCGGCCCTTCCATCCACGATTGGCTCAATCAGGTTTGAATATTCTTTGGGATTGTATTCCAGATCTGCGTCCTGGATTATAACTATGTCTCCCGTAGCATGTTGAAAGCCGGTTCTCAATGAAGCGCCCTTGCCTTTGTTTTTTTCATGAAACAGCTTCTTGATGTTATTTCCGCTTATTTTGTCTATTTTTTCTCTTGTTCCGTCATTTGAACAATCGTCCACTATAATTATTTCCGTTTCAAATTCGACATTTTGTACCCTTTTTACGATTTCATCTATGGTGTCCTTTTCGTTATATGCGGGTATAACGATTGATAATTTAGGTTTGTTTTGCATTATGATACTCAAGTAGTTATTTTAAATTGGATTAAGCTTAAATCAAAATGGAGTATATTGTCAATGAAATTAATCAGGGAGTTCCTGCCATCGGATTCTTACAAAAACCTTGAATATAAAAGATGTTTTTGATACCCTTTTTCATCGTTGGATAGAAATATAGGTTAAATAGCCTTCTAAAGGGTTTATAAATGAAGTTGATTATTCAGGTGTTTTATACTATATATGCGTGGATTGTAAATGTTACGCTGTGGTCTGCCGGTTATATTGTTTCTATAGTATCTACAATCGGAATTAAAGATAAAGAGGATAAATATAACTCTATAGAACGGATATTTACACAGATATCCTTTAGACTTTTGGGGATTAATTTTGATGTCAAAGGCCTTGAAAATATTCCGGACGATGAGCCGGTAATATTTGTTTCGAATCATCAGAGTTTTATGGACGTAAAGCTATCAATAGCCGCTATACCCAGAAATTTCAGTTTTATTTCTAAGGACATTCTTTTCAAAATACCAATATTGGGGAAATATATGAGAACTTCAGGCCATATTGGTATTCGTAGAAGTGACGAGAGGAATGCTTACGAAACATTGAATGAAGTCATAAAGAAGCTTGATGGCGGCAAATCAATAATTTTTTTTCCTGAAGGTACAAGAAGCGAAAATGGAGAGCTCGGAAAGTTTAAGAGAGGTATTTCAATGGTTATCCTGAAGTCAGGTAGAAAGGTAATTCCAACGGCTATTATGGGGAGTAGAGGGTATCTGCCGAAAAGCAGTATTCTCAGCAATCCCGAACACAGGGATATCTGTTTTAGATTTGGTAAACCGATTGAATTCCCGAAGGTAGAGAAAGAAGATAGGGAGCTGTCAATGGATGTCGTAGCAAGGGTAAGATCTGAAGTCTCAAAACTTCTTTATAATTGATGTGAAATAAATGAGTACTCAACAAATAGCATTATTTGTCGCAGCCGGAGTATCTATATGGGTGTATATGGATGCGAAAAAAAATAACTACAGCACGCCAATGTCTATCGGATGGATGTTAGGTGTTTTTATGCTTATGATAGTATTTTTGCCTTTTTATTTAATTGTTAAAGCAAAGCGTGCAAAACATCCGGTAATGTCAACTGCCTGTGAGCATTGCAGTAAAGTCTATTTCGGTAGCCCAAACTACTGTCCTCACTGTGGTTACTTAGTTCGCAAAGTGTAGTATGCAAGGGGTTTATGGTGAAAGAAAGAATAACAAAAGAGATAAGGGATGCAATGAGGTCCGGGGAAAAGCTGAGAGTGTCCGTATTGAGGATGGTACTGGCCGATATCATAAATGTTGAAAAGACCGGTAAAGATTTTAAACACATTGACGTTATAAGAGGATACGCAAAGAAGTTAAAGAAAACAATTGAAGAATACGAACGCTTACATATTCAAGATAAGATAATGTCTTATAATGAAGAGCTTAAGATAGTTGAAGAATTTCTGCCAAAGCAGATGTCAGATGAAGAACTTAAGAAGGTGGTAACAGAACTACTAGATTCAGAAAAACCTGGAGATATGGGAATGGCAATGAAGATTGTTATGGGTAAATATAAAGACATTGCTGATGGTAAAAAGGTCCAGGCATTAGTAAAGGAAATATTTTCAAAAGGATAGTGCCGGATTCCGTCAAAAAGCTCGTTCGCGAAACCCGTCCATTAGCATGGGGGGCATATCATTGTTGTAAAATTCCTATGTATCCACATCGTTTTTTTTAGTATCCCGGGAAAAGATTATCGTTTTTGGTATTACGTTGTCTTTGTATTTTTTTTGCAAAAATGACTTTTTTAAAATAAAAAATAATTTTTTTTGTAATATGTACTTGCTTCATTATTTCGACAATTCCTATAGTTTTTTTACATTTCTATTTTCTTCATATCTATAACGTTGTTCAAAAATTTCTTGCCAGGCTTTGGTTGCATCAAATGATTTATGACTGGCTTGTAATCTCCACTATGCTCCATCGATATTGTATAGTGGTCGCTTAGGAAATGGATTCTGTCACACATGGTGTGCGCCAATTATGCATGTATGGATTTATCGGTAATAGTCACAGGGATGTTGAAAAAAATAAATTCTATTTCCGGTTCTAGTGCTGAAGGAGTCTGTGGTGTCAGGGAGGCTTGCTCTTGGCAAGATTATGTGTTTTCGGCTTCTAAGGTCTCCCAGGTTAATTGTTGTTTCAGATTACTGAAGATCTCCAGCCGTATTCTTGCGAGGGAGAATATGGGATGGATTTTAAGCTTGATGTGGTTTCCTGGGATTTACTTTCTGGATTATTGGAGGTCATGGTGTTGCAAGGTGCCGTATCAATAGATATGGTGTTTAAACAA
>JANLHC010000193.1 GCA_024654465.1 Candidatus Scalindua sp. | reverse complement strand
TAATGCTTTCTCCAAATATGTCTGAGCATTTTCCATATCATTCTTCTTTTGGTAACACATTCCCAGGATAAACATTGCTTCTGTATTTGAACTTTCCATATTGAGGAAACGTTCTATTAGTGAAACAGCTTCATCAGTTCTTTCCAGGTTAAAAAGTAATTTTCCTAAATTGAACAGGGCGCTCGAATGGTCACTGTCTATTTCCAGCGCTTTTGAAAAAAATAATTCAGACTCATAATAAGTCCCTTCGAGGTAATATACAATTCCCAGATTGCAATAGTGCTCAGCAATATCAGGTTCCAGTTCAATTAGTTTTTCCAGATTTTTAATTGACTCATGTGTTCTTTGCTGAGTCGCTTGAAGTATTCCAAGATTATGGTAGCTCCGAGGGTATTGAGGGTTTAATTCAATTGCTTTTAAGAAGTTTTCTTCAGCTTTTTGCATCTCTCCTGCTTTTGCTAAACGTGTACCAGTCTCATTCATTAAAATAACAGACTCTGTTTCTAAAGAGTCAATATTTGTAAATAAATTTTCTGCGGTTTTCATGAAATCTCCTTTATCGCCTACAATTTAAATCTTTTTATACTTCAAGCGTTGTACTAGAGAAATCGATAAAATCAATAATACCTGAAGAGGAGGAGTGAGTATTTTCCTCTTTGATTTTCAAAAAAACTTCCTCTCTGTATATAGTCAATTCTTTTGGTGCATTAACACCTATTTTGATATTGTTTTTATTAATCTCTACAACCGATATTTGTACATTTTCATCAATTATGATGCTTTCGCCTAACTTCCTTGTTAGTATGAGCATTTATCACCTTCCTGGTTATATATTTTTGTTTTAACTTGCCTGAACTACTTCGAACCGGCAAGGAAACCAAAAAGCAGAATCCTTCTTCAGGTTCAGACATTGAAAAGAATAAAATGGTTAGAAAATAATTAAACTTAATACCCCCTTTTAGGGGGTTTCCTCAAGCCCGCGGCTATGCCGGTGGCCGTTGACTATTTACATTATCCATTACGTAAAAATGTATTGGGTACTTTTCATCATACAGAATGAGTTGTTTTGCTATCTTTTTTTCAGGGTTATAAATAATTGGAGCCCTCAAATTAGTCCTGATTGATGCTAACGTTTGTGTAACTACCATAAGTGTTAGGACAAGGGCTTCATCAAGACTTTTCAGATTTATGTCATCAAGATCAAGATTTTGTAAATTAATTGAATAATTGTCGTCTACAGAGAACGGAGATACAACGGGAAATGCCAGATTTGGGTCATTAATAGATTGAAGCCAGAATGTGGGGAATATAGATTCATTCTCCATGAGAAGATATTGTCTGCAATCATCAAATCCCAGAATCGGTTTTGTAAAATGAATTACTTCTTCATCTTTAACTTTGACTTCACCGAATAGACGTGTTTTTAATAACATGGTTCTTTTTAATAGATTTCAAAGGGATTGATACTCGAAAATATCATATCCACCTGAATCTACACCTTTATAAAAAATATTCAAATTATAATTCTCCATCTATTATGTTTAAGGCGGAGACGAGATAAATATGTTGTCTTTCTATCATATGTGACGCATACAAGTTTATTATTAGAGATAGTTCAGTATAGATGTCTTAAAGATATATGAGCCAGACGACAATGATGCCTCAAAGATACTCTGCTGTTCTTTAAGTTTCAAGATCAGTTCCGCTATGTCCGCACTTTCTGCCGATGCTAATACTTCCTGGAGTGAAAGCTTTGTATCCGTAATCCTATTGCCTGTTAATTCCAGAGTGTTGGAAATACCTCCTGCTTTTGCTATAGAGTTTAGAATGTTCTGTGATGCGTTGTCCAGATTGCCCAGCTCGTTTCTGGCAAATGTTATTGATCCATCCGATAAATTGTCTCGTATTTTTATAATTGTGTCAAAAAGTTTTGAGCTTACAAATACTTCATCACCTGTCAGATTAACAATAGTATTTGTATTTGGTCCGACATTGTATTCAACAGTTTCACGGTTTCCGTTATAAGTTACTGCAGAAATATCTCCACTGGAGTTGCGTGTCGATACAAATGGCTCGGTTGTTGTTTCAGTGCCCGCAAAGGTATAACGTCCCAACCGTTGAGCATTTGCGCTTTGCATTATAGTTTCCAATAGCTGGTTTATTTCGTTTGCAATTATCGTCCTACCACCCTGGTCAGTTGAATCACTAACACCCTGCATTGTTAATTCGGTTATTCTTACCAATATGTCAGATGTGTTTTGAAGAGCAGAGGCACTGAAATCTAAAGATTGTGTTGCCGTCTGAATGTTTGATGCATATTGATCCAGCCTGAGATCTTCTGATCTTAAGCTTAGAATTTTTCTGGCACCTGCAGGATCATCGGAAACGCGGTTCACTTTCTTTCCGGTTGAAATTTGTTCCTGGAGTCGGCTCATGTTAGAGGTGCTCTTCTGAACATTTGCAAGTGTATTACTTATAAATGTTTCAAGGTTTACTCTTGTACTCATTTTAGTAAAGGTCCTTTTTATTTAATGTTTAGGAATTTCAAAGTTGCCACAAAGTCACTAAGACACTAAGTTTTTCTTTGTGGCTTGGTGCCTTAGTGGCGAAAAGTCGCTGCCGGAGGCAGCTTA
>JANLHC010000191.1 GCA_024654465.1 Candidatus Scalindua sp. | reverse complement strand
CTGTTTCACTATTACGCTACTCCAGTATCCCAAAATGTATTTTATTAAAGAATGCCATCTCAAGTTGGCAGATTTACTAATACTGGATGTAATCCATGTTAACGAATGCGAATCCGGGAGTTAAAAATGCAAAATATTAAAAAATACAAGAAACCGTTTTTAATTATTTTCATCAGCATAATTGTGCTCACATTGTTTATCAATCCGTATTATTATCATGCATATGCTGGTTATGCGGAAACATCTGTACAATTATTACAGGAAAAAATTGATTATATCTGGATTATTATTGCCGCCAGTATGGTTTTTTTCATGCAGGTAGGGTTTACTGCATTTGAAGCTGGTTCAGTGCAGGCAAAAAATGCCATAAGTGTTTCCATAAAGAATATATTGAATTTCCTTGTAAGTTCCATTGCATATTTTATCGTAGGCTTTGGGCTCATGTTCGGATTAAGCTATGAAGGTTATACGGGTACTAACAATTTCCTTTTAATCGGCATTGATGTCGACTCAAATACATTAGGGTATGCATTTGTGTTTTTTCAACTGGTATTTGCGAGTACTGCTGCCACTATTATATCTGGAGCATTCGCTGAAAGAGCAAAACTTCTGACCCATATATGTACGACTATTTTTGTCGTCTGCGTGATCTACCCTGTCTTTGGCCATTGGGCATGGGGGCACTTGTTTTATTTTAATCAACATGGTTGGCTTGGGAAATTAGGTTTTATAGACTTTGCAGGTTCTACAGTTGTTCATTCTATAAGTGGTTGGGTAGCCTTATCTGGCGCAATTGTACTTGGCCCAAGAATAGGTAAGTTTAATTCTGATGGCACGGTAAACAGGATGCACGGACACAATTTACCACTGGCGACACTAGGTACTTTTTTTTTGTGGTTTGGCTGGTTTGGGTTTAATGGAGGTTCTCTGCTGCGAGCCGATACAAGCATTGGATTAGTTATTATTAATACAACGCTTTCTGGGGCTGTTGCGGGTGTAACTGTCGCAATTTTTGGAAAACTGAGAAATAAGGGGCTGGATGCGGCAGATATTCTTTTAGGAATCATGGGTGGACTAGTCGCCATTGGAGCAGGTTGTAGTAGAGTAAGTTCCGTATATGCATGTATTGTTGGGTTGTTCGCTGGTATTATTGCAATGACAGCTAAAGATTTTATTGAAAAGATATTGAAAGTGGACGACCCTGTGGGAGCTGTTCCCATCCACGGTTTTTGTGGCGTATGGGGTACTTTAGCCGTTGGGCTGTTTACTCCTGTTTCCGAATTCTCAGTGACAAATTCTAATCGACTTTTACAGATAGGAGTGCAATGCATTGGAATCATTGTGGCATTCGCCTGGGCGTTCCCGTTAGGACTTTTGTTCTTTTGGTGTCTTAAGAAACTTGTAGGTATCAGGGTCAGCACAGAAGAAGAAACAAAGGGATTAAATATTAGTGAATATACTGATGTAACTTCCTGGCTTGACTTTGTTAAAATCACAAAAGTCCAAGACATGAATTCGGCATTACAAGACAGAATAAAAGGAAGAACCAAAGAACTGGAATACATAAAGAAGAACCTTGAAGAAGATGTGAGGAAACGAACCTCAGAATTAGAAGAGTCACGGGATGAGTTTAAGAAAAAAGTAGAACAGTTGGAGGGCTTTGAAAAGGTTGCTATCGGGAGAGAGTTAAAGATGAAAAAAATGGAACAAGAACTAGAAAACTTTAAAAATCCAAATCAAAAATAATTTATGAAACTGGGAACCAAATGTATCTTGTCGATCAGCATTCTTATAACTTTGGTACTGGGAATCAGCTTTACGTGGATCATTAAAAGGCAGGATTATTTATTAAAAGAAGAGGTAAGACAACAAGCAATAATACTTATCTGTGTCGCGTTAGTTTCAATCGGCGTGATTATTTTAATCACTCATATATTGATTAGAAACTTGATCACAAAACCTATTTTAAAAATGTCGCGTGTGATGACTGCAATTGTTAATGGCGATCACGACAAGAGAATACACATCTCTTCTCGTGATGAAATAGGAATATTGGCAACCTCAATAAACAAAATGTCAGGAGATCTACAGAAAACTACCGTGTCAAAGGTATATGTAGATAACATCATTGAAAGCATGATAGATACGTTAGTTGTAGTAGATCAAAACGATAAGATAAAAACCGTAAACAAATCAACACTGGAACTCTTAGGTTATGAAGAAACTGATTTGGTTGGCAATGACATAAACATGATACTGAATGATAAAGACAACCCCATCGCGAATCGTGGCTGGAGTGATATTTGGAAGAAAGATGTATTAAAGGATTATGATATTATCTATCGTACTCAAAAAAGTGAAGAGATTCCTATGAATTTCTGTGGACGTATAATGCGTAATACTGATGGGGAAGTTGACAATGTTGTTGGCGTGGCCAGGGACATGAGGCAGACAAAAAAGCTCATAAGTGAATTATCAGACTTTAAAGAAGCGACTATATACATGTTGGGTGACCTTGAAAAAGCGCGTGTAGAGCTTGAGAGAGAAGAGAAAAAGCTTGAAATGATTGTAACGGGAGTTGGCGCTTACTTGTGCCTCATAGATAGCGAAATGCAGATTACGTGGGGCAACAAACCATTCGAGACGCAGTTTGGAATGGTAAATTGTTTTAAAGACGATACCTGTAATAAAATTTTCGGGTGCGGTAATGTGCCTCCGGAAGATTGTACTGCAAAACGCGTATTTAAGAGCGGTAAGATAGAAGAGACAAAAAGATTGGTAATTGGTAAAAAGAATGAAAAGAAATATTATCATTTTATCGGTTCCCCGATAAAGAACGATCAAGGAGAGATAACACATGTTCTTGAGTTGGTCCAGGATATCACCAAAATGTGGCAGATGGAACATCAGAAGGAGATTGTTTACAATATAAACAAAATCATTACATCTGGCCTTATGTCAGATATGTTTAGATCCATAAGCAACGAGCTTAAGCGTATTATTGAGTTTGATAGAATTAGTATCTCCTTTTTCGATGAAAAAACAGAAAAGTTTGAGGTTCTGGCAGTAGATAAATCATATGATTACACTTCGATCAATGAAGGAGATTGGTTTCCGAGAGAAGGGAGTTTATTAGAGCAGGTGGCCTTTACCGGAAGCCCTTTTATTGTGAAGGATACATCAAAAAGCACTTTCTGGTCAGATCATATGTTACTCAAGGAAGGTGTAAAATCCCGACTGGGATTTCCCCTTGAATATAAAGGTAGCATTATAGGAACGATTAATCTTGGGAGTTTTAAGTTAAATAATTTTTCTAAAAATCATTTTACAATATTAGAGCAGATTGCTATGCAACTAGCCATCGCCATAGAAAATGCCAGATTATTTGCTGAAACAAAGGCATCTGAGAAGCGATATAAGGATCTTTATGACAATGAACCGGACATATATATAACAAACGATGAAAATGGAAATATAATTAATTGTAATGAAACAGGAGCAAAAATTCTAGGATATAGCACAGAAGAACTGATCGGAAGGCACATCTTCGAATTTCAAACGGAGAGAAACAGGGATATGATGGAGAAGTTGTTGCCCAAACGTTTAAGCGGGCAACTTGTAAAAGGATTAGAACTGCAACTGGTAACAAAAGATGGGCGTATTATAGATGTTAGCTTGAACGATAATCATATTTGTGACGATAGTGGTAAGATAATCGCCATCCGATCAGTTTATCGGGATATAACCGCAAAAAAGAGTTTAGAATCACAGCTTTTAGAGGCTGAAAAATTAGCCTCGACAGGAAGAGTGGTTGCGAGTGTTGCGCACGAGATTAATAACCCACTGGAAGGCATTATTAATTACCTGCAATTGCTCCTGGAAAGAATGGAGGGTCAAGATGAGAAAAGGAAATATGTGGAGCTTGTTATGGATGGTATTTACCGGATAGCGGGTATTGTAAGGCGTTTACTAGACTCTAATCTGAATATTTTAGAAGAAGAAGGAGATCATGATATTAATTTTCATATACGAAATGTTGTAACGCTGTTACAAAGTCAGCTTTCCCGAAATAAAATAACGATAAAACAGTCTTTTGGCGAAAAAACTCTTAATGTGAGATGCCATCCAAATCAATTAGAGCAGGTATTTACAAACCTTATACTCAATTCTGCAGATTCAATGCCACATGGTGGGAGCATCAATATAGCGACACAAGTTAAAGAAAATGAGTTGCAGATCAAATTTACCGATAATGGCTACGGAATACCTGAAAAAAATTTAACAAGTATTTTCGAGCCATTTTTTAGTACAAAAAAAGGAACCGGCACCGGCCTGGGTTTATGGATATGTTACAATATAGTAACTGAGCACTCTGGGAGGATCAGTGTTAGTAGCAAACTTAATGTAGGGACAACTTTTGATATCACATTGCCTTTCAAAAAAACAGACTAATCGTTTCTGCCATGAGTCAGACGCAGATTATCATTTATATTGTATATTAAATGACCTGTCATCACCATGTTGCAAGAAAGCAATCGCCTTTACGTCATTATGTTCATCGTCATCGGCAATATATTCAAGGTTTTGTGTAACCTGGGCAAGGTCAACAATTGTATCAAAAAGCCATCTTTCGTATGGCAGTGATATAAACTCTAACAGTTCAGAGGCAATAGTTTGTGATATTTCACCGTCCCTCCAGCGCCTGGCAATATTACTTATTTCCTTATAGAGATTATCTTCCGCAGAAAACCTGCAATACTGATATCTCTTATTATCTACAATTTTGTCTATTGTTACATCAGGTTCAGAATAAATGGATTGTTCAAAATCTACAATTACTATATTTTCATTTATGTTTTCCATGATAGATTCCTTTCGAACAAGTAATTAAAACGAATATTAATAGATAATTGTTTGTATAGAGTGGCAATACGCATGCCATCGGCCAATTGTTATACCTAACATATTGTTATATAATATGTTATGGCTTTTTAAATATTTTATATTGATTTTAAATAATGGTTGAAGTCCGCCTTTTTACAAAAAGCATTAAAGTAATTGGCAGAAATCAGCCTCTTATCAGTTTTGTGTGAGGTAATTAGCCAATGGCGAATAATAAAAAGCAGATATTGGTGGTAGAGGATGATGAATATGTTCTTGGTAGCATTAAAAGTGTTCTGGATGATGAAGGGTATAATGTCAAAACGGCGTCAAACGGTTTGGAGGCGCTCAATCTCTACAGAAAAGCACCATATACGTTGGTTGTTTCTGACCTTAAAATGCCACAAATGGATGGATTTGAATTATTAAAGCAACTAAAGGATGAGTACCCGGATGTCTCTTTAATTCTGATGACAGCATATGGTAGTGTTAGGACAGCCGTTGAAGCAATGAAGATAGGCGCATATGATTATCTGACTAAACCGGTTTCTCCTGAAGAATTGCGATTAGTGGTCAGACGTGTCTTTGAAAAGCAGAACTTAATCATAGAGAACAGGGCGCTGCGTAAGGAACTCGAAGAGAGGTTTGGATTTGATAATATAATAGGAAAGTCACACAGAATCCAGGAAGTTTACGATATAGTCACGCAGGTGGCAGACACAGATGCCACCGTTTTAATAACTGGAGAAACGGGTACAGGAAAAGAACTTGTCGCACATGCGATTCATCATAATAGCAACAGGAAGAACTCACCATTTGTTGTTATGAATTGCAGTGCCTTACCAGAAACGTTGCTGGAAACTGAGCTTTTTGGACATGAAGAAGGGGCTTTTACCGGTGCGATAAAACAAAGGACAGGTAAATTTGAACATGCTGATAGAGGAACTGTTTTTTTTGATGAGATGAGTAATCTGCCTCTTTCTGTGCAAGCGAAGCTTCTCAGGTTATTACAGGAGAAATCTTTTGAGAGAATTGGTGGAAATCAGACGATAAAGGTTGATGTCAGGGTTGTTGCTGCCACAAATAAAGATCTAAGCAAATTATCAGAAGAAGGGAGCTTTAGAAATGATTTATATTACCGTTTAAACGTTGTACCAATACAATTGCCTCCATTGCGAGAGAGGAGAGAGGACATTCCTTTGCTAATATCTCACTTTATCGAAAAATATAATAAAGCTTTTAAGAAAGATATTAAATCAATTTCACAGAATGCTCTAAATATTTTAATGTCTTACCACTGGCCCGGTAATGTCAGGGAACTTGAAAATTTAGTTGAGCGAGCGGTAATTATGATGAAAGGTCATATAATCAATGAGGAAGACATATTAATTCCCACACAAAAAAATCAAATAGGAGGCTTAAAAGGGCTTTTTGATAGTAAAATCACAGATAGTAGTTTAGAAGGATTTTTAGCGCATTGTGAGGAGGCATACATAAATAAACTTTTAAGACGACATAAAGGGCGCATCGATTCCTCTGCTAAAATATCGGGCATTGACTCAAAAACCCTTTACCGCAAAATGAAGAAATACGATATAAACAAAGACAGTTTCAAAGATTAATTGTTTTGCTAAATTGATCAGGAAATTCAAAATTAACGTCCATCCCTCCCCGCCAGGTGCTCATTAGTCTGGCAGGAGTAGTTCCCTCTCGCAGAATAACATGCCGGCCAGTCCTTCCGGTATCGCTCTAATTCAAATCTGCAAACTAATTAATTTAAAAATAGTGATAGTTTCAGGCATTAATGCGATGAAACTATCACTCATGCCCGATTTTTTATAAGTCAATAAGTTTTAAAGGCTTAGATTTTGTTTACTTTAAATAATCTCCTCTTTAGGGTGTTTGTGCCTGAAATACACATTTTGTTATTTGCAGTAAAGACATTTTTTTTTATACAACTAAGTCTAATGTTGAATGCTGCTTAGGCGTTTCCTAAGCAGCTTTTTTTCTTTAATTTTGATCGTGGTACCTCTCTTGCTCTAGAACAACACATAGAAAACTAAATCCTTATTCACAATTTTAAAAGAAGGAGGGGTAGATAGTGAAGAAAATAACCGCACTTATAAAGCCGATGGCGTTAGGGGGATTAGAAGATTATTTTGAGAGAATAGGTTATCCGGTATTAAAGATGTGTACAAAAGATGACCGTCAGGTTGCTGCCAGGACTATTTTCTGGCGTGATGAAGAATACATCGTTGATTTGATAAAAAATGTCAAGATAGAAGTAGTTTTGGAGGAGGATGTCGTAGAAGATGCAGTGCAGAATATCAGTAAGCATTTATATGAAGAAGATGGTAAGGGTAATAAATACGAATACGCGTTACGATTAAAATCAAGCATGGTTAAAGATAACATTATAACAGAGGCGGGTCGATGGGTGTCATTGCCGCAAAAGAAGGTGCGAGCTGTTCAGGAAGAGGAACATGTTGTACCGCAACAAGAAGTTTTGGAAATTATGGATGTCTGACATTAATTTTTCAATTTAAGTAATACAATTTAGGAGAGAAAAAATGAAAAAAATAGAAGCGATTATTCGACCGCAACGTTTAATGGCTGTTAGCTCCATGTTATATGAAATGGGAATAATTGGTATGAATATTAGTGAGCTCAGAGGGCATGGAAATGAAATTGGCGCGGTCCAGGTATGGAGAGGTAGAGAATATAAGGTAGACATGCATGAAAAGATAAAAATTGAGGTTGTAGTCTCTGAAGCAGAGGTTGAGTCAGTAGTGAAAGTAATTATTGGAGAGGCACAAACCGGCGCAATTGGAGACGGAAAAATATTTGTAACACACATAGAGGCGGCTTACAGAATACGTTCGGGTGAGAAGTGGGAAGACACTGCTGCTAATACCAAAGGTAGAGTAGTTAAAATGTCTTCTGCGAAGCCAGTAGGAATAACAGAAGCGATTGGGCATCCTAAATCACAAAGTGTTCTTTAAGGCGTTGTTTTCTTAAAAGTTAATTAATAATTGTTAATCACTAAACAATATACGAGGAGGTTACAGTGCAGAAAATATTTGGTAATAGAGTAAGGGGCATTAGCTTGATCATGTCTTTTTGTGCGACAATGCTTTTTCTCTGGACAAGTTGTGCGCAGGCTGGTGATCCCAATGGTGCGTTTACATTTACTAAAAGTCTCGACGGATTGACGACTTCAGGCAATTTTGTATGGATACTGATGGCGGCTTTTCTCATTCTATTCATGCAGGCGGGGTTTATGTTACTGGGCGGCCTTGTTCGCTCCAAAAACATGCTCAGCTACATGACCCATTGCTTTATGGCGACAACTGCAGGGGCCTTTATTTTCTGGCTCTTCGGTTTTGCGCTTATGTTTGGAGGTTCTCACCTGGCACCTGGTCTTGGAAAAGGTAATTCCTTTATCGGTTACGGGGGTTTTCTTCTTTTAGGGGAAACATATGATGTCAGAACCATTCTACTATTTATTTTCATGGCGGTTGTTGCAACTTTTATCGGTAGCATTATAGCTGGTGCTGTGGCAGAAAGGATTAAATTTTCCGCATTTTTGATTTCATGCTTTTTGGTATATGCATTTGTTTATTCATTTTATGGCCACTGGATATGGGGAGAGGGCTGGCTGGCAGAGTTGGAATTTGGAGTCGGAGTCAAGGACTTTGCGGGATCGGGAGTGGTTCATGCGATTGGGGGTATCTGTGCTTTTATGGGTGCATGGGCATTGGGCCCAAGAATCGGAAAATTTAATTCGGACGGTTCTTCCAATCACATACCAGGACATAACATCGCCTATGTGCTTATTGGCACCATTATTTTAGCCTTTGGATGGCTTGCTTATGACGCAGGCAGTACCCTTGCTATTTCAGAATTGAGGTCTTCAATCATTGCGGCAAATACCTTTCTCGCCGGTATTTCCGGCGCCATCATTGTCGCCTTATATACTTACATAAAAAATAAAAAAGCGGATATAGCAGAAGCCTGTAATGGCGCATTAGGAGGGTTCGTGGCCATTTCTGCATCATGCGCGTACGTTGCACCATGGGCATCCGTTATAATAGGACTGATAGGTGGTCTATTAATGTGTGCAACTGTGTGGTTGGTTGAACAGAAATTTAAAGTGGATGATCCCCTTGGCGCAGTATCCGTACATGGTGCTAATGGGTTATGGGGGCTTCTCGCCGTAGGGATCTTTGCTGATGGATCATATGCCGGAGTAAGTGGTTTGATCACGGGTTCCGGTGGGCAATTTCTTGCTCAGCTTATTGCCGTTGGTACCGCAATAGTGTGGGCAGGAGTGCTTGGTTTTGGCATTTTCTTTGGATTGAAACATACTATTGGTATCAGGGTGTCTAAAGCAGAAGAACTTGATGGACTGGATCTTGTTATTCATGGAACTCAGTGTTACCCACCTGATGGCAAATATATTGAGGATATTGACTCTGTAGTGCGCAAACATATTCGGTTAGGAGAATTTGTTCAGTGAAATCGAGAACTGACTTGCAGATATTTATTGAGTATATAAGGAAAAGCTAAGCTCTAAATCCCTCCCCCCTCAAAATGCGTGGGGGGGGGTAAATAGCTTTGGTGCTATAATAAAAGACATTTTTTGTTTTGATATTTGGTTCATCTTTCAATTAGTTAAGAAATTCAACTTATAGTCGTTGTTGTAACTTATAATATTGCTGTTATCTGATGGTGCTGACAAAGGCAAGAAATATATAGCATCCTTTACACGCCACAAAATACATTTCATCAATAAATTTCATATTCTAAAGTAGTAAATATTTCCCTAATGTGAGTATTTAACTAATCTAATGAGAGTGTTGAAAATGGCAAATATAGAGTTAGTTGTAAATGAGTATTTTGAACAAATTGTTATTCAGGCAGACTTGCCAGTGCTTGTCTGTTTTTTTGCAGAGTGGTACAGTCCATGCAAGAAACAAGCGCTTATTGTAAATAAATTGGCTGAAGAATTCTATGGGAAGGTAAAGTTTGCAAGATTAGATATAGATTTGGGTGGAAACAGAGAACTTGCATTGGGATATGATGTTTTCTCTGTGCCTACACTTATCCTTTTTAGTAATGGTGAAGTAAAAGAAACAATGATAGGTGTAACAAGCAAGTATAAACTTAAACAGAAGATTGGGCAGATCTTATAAAGGAAGTTCAAGGTGAATGTCCTCCTGTTGCCACACAATATACATTCGGTAAATGTATAGATCTATGTTAATTGACTTGGAAGAAAGCATGATTTGGAAACATCTCTCTATATTATATTGTCAAACGTAAATATTTTGTTTACTAATCTGTTATTTATGATAAAATCCGCAATTGTTCGGTTTGAACGTACCTGTTCGACAAAAACAGTAATTTTAATTATAAATATTGAAATAATAACTACTTATGCTAGTAAGTTACCTTCCGATTCTGATTCTGCTTTTAGTAGTAATGGGTTTTGCCGTATCTAACCTCATACTTTCCGCTTCTGTCGGTCGTCAGAAACCGTCTGCCGAAAAACTTTCCCCGTACGAATGTGGTGTAGAACCAACAGGTACCGCGAGAAATCGATTTTCTGTGAAATTTTATCTAATTGCAATGATGTTTGTTGTATTTGATATCGAGGTGGTTTTTCTTTATCCATGGGCGGTTGCATTTAAGTCATTGAAAATATTTGGCTTAATTGAGATGGCAATATTCATTGTGATTTTGCTGCTTTGCTATATTTATATCTGGAAACGAGGAGGTCTTGAATGGGAATAGAGACAGTTTTTGGAGATAATATACTTACTACAAACATTGATAAGGTGGTTAATTGGGCCAGGAAGAATTCACTTTGGCCTATGCCTTTTGGTTTAGCGTGTTGTGCCATTGAAATGATGGCTACAGTGGCACCAAGGTATGATCTCGCCCGGTTTGGGGCTGAAGTATTCAGATTTTCACCGCGGCAGTCTGACTTGATGATTGTTGCGGGTACTGTTACTTATAAAATGGCTGCTGTGACGAGAAAAATTTACGACCAGATGCCGGAACCTAAGTGGGTAATCGCAATGGGTGCATGTGCGTCTTCCGGTGGGATTTTTGACACTTATGCTACCGTTCAAGGCGTGGATGAGATTGTTCCTGTTGATATCTATTTACCGGGATGCCCACCAAGACCAGAGGCATTAATACATGCAATAATGGAATTACAAGAGAAGATAAAAGGTGAATCTGTTCTGGATAACGGAGATAAGTAACTAATTGAGTTAACTTATCTTCTACAATAAATTAAAGCCATGACTGAAGATATTACGATAGGGAAAAAATTAAAAGCGAAGTTTCCGGAAGCAGTAATAGACGGGAAAACATTCAGGGGAGAATTAACCATAAACATACATAAGGATTTTATACAAAAAGCTGCTGGATTTCTCTATGAAGACAATGAAACAGCTTTTGATTATCTATCAGATTTGTGCGGCGTTGATTTGTCCCGTTTAGATGGCAGCAATAATTTTGAAGTAGTTTATCATTTATATTCTATGAAGTTGAATCACAGAGTGCGGCTCAAAGTGAAAATACCCGCTTCGAATCCGAGTATCGATACTGTCACTAATGTGTGGAAGACGGCAGATTGGCATGAGAGAGAAGCTTACGATATGTTTGGCATAATCTTTAATGGTCATCCGAATTTACAGAGAATTTTAACACCGGAAGGCTTTAAAGGACATCCTTTGAGAAAAGATTATCCGCTGAAAGGCAGGCAGCCAGAAACTCTAAGGGGTATTTACCGAGAAGGAAAACAATGACGGCCACGACAACAGAGCAGGTAATGACCATTAATATGGGCCCGCAGCATCCAAGTACGCATGGCGTTTTGCGGTTGCTACTGGAGCTGGACGGTGAGACCGTAGTTAAGGCCACGCCTGATATCGGATATCTTCACCGTGGTATAGAAAAGCTTGCGGAACATAAAACATACCATCAATTTATTCCCCTTACAGATCGTCTGGATTATCTGGCGCCAATGTCTAATAATATGGGGTATGCTCTTGCGGTAGAGAAGTTGCTGGATATTGAAGTCCCTAAAAGATCACAATATATAAGAGTCATTATGTGTGAGCTCACCAGGATATCGTCACATCTTTTATGGCTGGCAACCCATGCACTTGATATAGGCGCAATGACCGTTTTTTTCTATTGCTTCCGGGAGAGAGAAACGCTCAATGATCTTTTTGAAATGGTTGCAGGTGCGCGAATGAACCTTTCATACATCAGGATAGGGGGTGTTGCGAGGGATTTGCCTGGTGGCTTTATTGAAAAGACAAGAGATTTTGTTAACGCGTTCATGGGCAGGTTAAAGGATTATGAAACCCTTCTGACAAAGAATAAAATATGGTTAATGAGGACGAAAGGGGTTGGAGTGGTTTCTGCGGAAGATGCAATAAATTATGGATTGAGTGGGCCGTGTATAAGGGGTTCCGGGGTCAAGTGGGACGTTAGAAAGTCTGAACCATATTCGTCATATGATGAGATGGATTTTATTGTACCTGTAGGTGAAAACGGTGACGTATACGATCGTTATCTGGTAAGACTGGAAGAGATGCGTCAGAGCAATGAGATTGTGCGTCAGGCCATGGATGATATTCCTGACGGTGAATATATTGCAGACATACCTGATGTTGCTTTGCCGAAAAAAGAAGATCTCAAGCAAAGTATGGAATCTCTCATTCACCATTTTAAAGTAGTAACCGGAGGTATTTGTCCACCGGTTGGTGAAGTATATGCTTGTGTAGAAGCTCCAAAGGGTGAGCTTGGATATTATATAGTCAGTGACGGAACGAAGAATCCCTATAGAATAAAAATCAGGCCTCCTTCATTTGTTAATTTAGAGGTGCTTGAAAAGATGGTGGTAGGTAGCCTGCTTGCTGATGTAGTCGCCGTGATTGGAAGTTTGGATATTGTCTTAGGTGAAATTGACCGTTAGGGTTCTTGAGATTAAAGAGAATGGGTAAAAGAAAAAAACAAATAATAAAAGAGGACACCGTAGATTTATCTAAAGCGGAAGAAATAATAAATAGTTATGAAGGTGTAGATGGCGCTTTAATCCCTGTTTTGCAAAAGATACAGAATGAATATGGTTACATACAAGAAGCTACAGTCAACCTTGTTGCTGAAAGGATGAATATCAGTGCCAGTGAAATTATAGGGGTTGCAACATTTTATTCGCAGTTTCGCTTAGAACCGATAGGTGTGCATATGATTAAAGTATGTTGTGGAACGGCTTGCCATGTTAAAGGGGCTACTAAAATAACAAGTGAATTTTCCAAAAAGTTGAATGTTGCGGTGGGTTCTACAACTGAAGACAGGATGTTTACCCTTGAAGAAGTTGCTTGTCTGGGTGCGTGTTCTCTGGCCCCTATTGTGACGTTAGATGGAGACGTTCATGGCAATCTTGTTCCTGGCAGTGTTGGCGGTATAATCCAGAGTACCGGGAAACACGGAAAATGAAAATGAAAATGAAGATGGTGAAGAAAAGAATATCAACGGTAAAGAAAAACACAGCACCGAAAAGACCTAAGATAATAATCGGTATGGGTACCTGTGGCTTGGGGGCTGGCGCCAGGGTTGTTTTGGAAAGTATAGAAAAAGAGTTGAAAAAGCAAAAACTCCCGGTAGATGTAGTGCGTACCGGCTGTATTGGAATGTGTTCACATGAGGTTCTTGTGGATGTGATCATGCCCGGATACTCCCGTGTTACTTACGCGAAAGTAAAACCGGATATAGTGCCGCAAATAATGGAAGAACACGTAGGAAAAGGTAATGTAGTAATGAAATACGCTTTGTCACAAATGTGTCTTGATGGGCAAGATACTAAACAATACAAAGACTTGCCATCTTTCGATGGTCTTGAACAAAATAAAAACCAGATGAAGCTCGTAACCAGGAACTGTGGGATAATCAATCCCGAAGATATTGATGAATACATTATGCAGGGTGGATACAAAGCATTAGAAAAGATATTATCCGATATGACACCACAGGATGTAATTAATGAGGTAGGTAGATCCGGTCTTAGGGGCCGTGGCGGTGGTGGTTTTGATACAGGGTGGAAATGGGAATCGACTGCTAAATATGTTGCTGATAAAAAATATATTATTTGTAACGCCGATGAAGGTGACCCCGGCGCATTTATGGATAGGAGTATTATGGAGGGAGATCCTCACGCCCTGCTGGAAGGCATGGTTATAGGGGGATATGCAATTGGCGCCACGAGTGGTTATATTTATATTCGTGCGGAGTACCCGCTGGCTATTGAACGATTAAATACGGCCATTAAACAGGCAAAGGAAAGAAGGTATCTGGGTAAAAATATTCTAAATAGTGATTATAGTCTTGATCTCATTATCAAACAGGGTGCGGGTGCTTTTGTCTGTGGAGAGTCTACAGCACTGCAGTTTTCAATAGAAGGTAAACGTGGTATGCCAAGGACCAGACCGCCTCAATCAGTGGAAGCGGGTTTGTGGGACAAACCGACATGTTTAAATAATGTTGAAACATTTGCTAATATTCCCATTATTTTTAAACACGGCGCTGCCTGGTATTCTAAAATCGGTACAGAAAAAAGTAAGGGTACAAAAATATTCGCTCTTACGGGAAATATAAAGAATGTCGGATTGATTGAAGTCCCGATGGGTATAACCGTTAGAGAAATTGTATTTGACATTGGTGGTGGGATCCCCAGGAAGAAGAAATTCAAGGCCGTACAGATTGGTGGGCCATCAGGTGGTTGTCTGCCGGAATCGTATCTGGAGTCTCCCATTGACTACGAATCACTGAAAAGCGCCGGAGCCATGATGGGCTCGGGAAGCCTTGTTGTGGTAGATGAAACTACTTGCATGGTAGACATGGCACGATTTTTTCTCGATTTCTGTACAAATGAATCTTGTGGTAAATGCCCTCCATGTAGAATAGGGACCGTTCTTATGCTGGATATTCTTAACAGAATTACTCAGGGGGATGGTAAAGAGGAAGACATTGATGTACTGGAAAAAATGTGTGATGAGGTTAGGACAATGTCACTTTGTGGATTAGGCCAGTCGGCTCCGAATCCTGTTAAGTCTACTCTCAGATATTTTCGTGATGAATATCTCGCCCATATTAGGGATAAGGAGTGCCCAACGGCAACATGTGTTGCGCTTCATAAATATACGGTTATTTCAAATAAATGTACAAAATGTACGCTTTGCATAAGAAATTGTCCGGTGGATGCAATATCGGGATCACGTGAGGAAGTCGCGTTTATTGATAAAGAAAAATGTATCAAATGTAATTTGTGTTATGACAAATGCAATTTTATGGCAATTAAGTAATCATGATAAATCTTAAGATTGATAATAAGGATATCAGTGTCCCAGGCGGCACGAATATATTTAAAGCGGCTAAGGACAATGGAATATATATTCCAGGATTATGCTATCATCCGAAATTGACTCAGTATGGAGGGTGCAGGCTCTGCATGGTTGAAGTAACTGAGCGGGGGAGGACGAGACACAGATTTTCCTGTGCGCAGCCAGTCGCTGAAGGGATGACGGTAAAAACGAAAACTCCTGAGACTGAGAAGTATACCAAGTCTGTAATGGAATATCTGCTGGCACACCATCCCCTTGATTGTCCGACTTGTGATAAGTCAGGAGAATGTGGATTGCAGGAGGTTACACATGACCTCAAATTATCAGTAGGCAGATTTAAGAGTGTGAGGCTTCACGAGCCGATGAAAAGGGACAATCCACTCCTTGAATTAAACACAAACAGATGTATTCTCTGTGGCAGGTGTGTAAAAGTGTGTAAAGAAATTGCTGGTGTCGGAGCAATAGATTATCAGAACAGAGGATTTAAGACAGTTGTCGGAACCGCTTTTGATAAACCATTGGATTGTAGTTTTTGCGGTGGTTGTGTATCGGTATGTCCAACAGGTTCGTGGCAGGATAGAACTCTCAAATTCAGGGCCAGGCCGTGGGAATTGAAAAAGACTCCAACGATTTGTACATATTGTGCGGTTGGATGTAGTTTGGTAATAAACTCTAAAAACAATGAGGTAATGAGGGTAACTGCGGATGAAAACCTGAATTTGGGGATAAACGAAAGTAATCTGTGTGTTAAGGGGAAATTTGGCCACGAGTTTATTAATTCAGACAAACGGATTAAAACTCCTTTGATAAAAAAGGGTGGTAAATTGTGTCCGGCCTCATGGGAAGATGCCCTTGAACACGTGTCAAATAGATTCAGTAAGATAATAAAAAACAGTGGAGGTAATGCCATTGGTGGTATTGGTTCTGAGAAATGTACTAATGAGGATAATTATCTGTTCCAGAAGCTCTGCAGGACTGTTTTGGGAACTAATAACATAGATAATATATCTAATATGAAATCTCCTTCACTTAACCGCCTGATAAATAATTCTGTCGCGTATGGGATGGCGTCAACATCATTGGAAGGAATAGAAAATGCGGATACGGTATTCTTTGTAGGTGCTGACGTAAGCGAAGCACATCCCGTCGTCGGGAGTATGGTGAGAAAGGCAATAAGAGTAAACAAGACAAAGGTTATAATAGCGAACGTAAGAAATGTTGAATTCGGCTGCGAGGCAAGAAATCTTCTTCGTTTAAATTACAAGCAGGGAACACAAACTACATTGATCAACGCAATGATGAAAGTTATTGTTGATGAAAAGCTCGTTAATTTGGAAAAAGTTGCTGATAAGACAGAAAATTTCAATGAACTACGTTCATCGTTGATGGCATCCGAACTGGGAATCGATAAGGTTTCCAAGGCTACAAATATTCCGGAGGATAGTATCAGGATTGCTGCCTCTTCAATAGCAAAAGCGGGAAATTGTTATATCGTCTGTGGAAAGGATATAGAGGAAGATCCATCAGGTGAGGAGGCAATAGAAGCCTTAATGAATCTTTGTGCGTTAGTAAATAAAGGTGACACCGATAAAGTTTCGATTGTATTTTCAAGGGAGAATAATAATTCTCAAGGTGTAAATGATATGGGTGTTGTACCGGATTATCTTCCCGGTTATCTGGATATAAACGATCAGGAGAACAGGGACGCTGTTGAAAGCGCATGGGGTGCGAAACTATCTGCTGAGCTTTCGAAAAATAGTTCCGGTGATATTTTTGATCTGGCCGTGAAGAAAAAAATAAAAGCGCTCTATGTCATGGGAGAGAATCCTATAGTTAACTATCCGAACGGCAAGAAGGTAAAAGATGCATTTAAAAAAGCCGAATTTGTTGTTGTTCAGGATAGCTTTCTGACAGAAACTGCACAACTGGCGGACGTGGTTCTTCCATCGTCAACATTCGTTGAGAAGGGCGGAACATTTACAAATATGGTGATGACTGTGCAACGGTTGCACAAAGCCATACCGCAGGTTGGAGATTCTAAACCGGATTGGCAGATTATATGTGATCTGGCAGAAAAGATGGGTCATGCATTTGAGTATACAACATCCAAGGATATTGTGGACGAAATAGGAAAAAGTGTTCCTATATATGAAGGAATTGAAGTTAATAGATTGCGGAGAAAAGGTTTTCATTGGATACTTTCGTTATACTATAAAACTAAAGCAGAGATGTACAGATTTGAGGTTACCAGCAAGAAAGCCAGTGCAATAAAGCATAATAAAAAATATCCATTCATATTATTAACAGGTTCAAGTTTAAGACATCAGGGGACATATTCCAGAAATTC
>JANLHC010000181.1 GCA_024654465.1 Candidatus Scalindua sp. | reverse complement strand
GTGGTCTTTGTTGGAGGCTTGTTGGAGAAAGAGTTCCCACGGCAGGTACGCGAAAACCTTTTCCTGAAGGATTATTACAGAAGCAGGCTGAACGCGACGGGAAAAATAGTCCTGAGAGAGGCCCGTGAGAAGATGGATGAAGAGAGGTACCTGTTCTACATAGCAATCACGCGTGCCAAGGAGAAGCTTTATCTATCCTATCCGTCAGCGAACAGTAACGGCAATTTGACACTGCCCTCCTTTTTCCTCTCTGACATACAAAAGTTATTTTCAAAAGAGGTATGTAAAGAAATTACAATCCGGAGAAATCTTTCAAGCATAATTCCGGAACCGGAAGAGATCATTACCTCAACCGATTTAAAGGGCTTTGTCTATTATCACTTTAATACTCCCTGTGTATCCGAGAGAGAGCAATACGAAAAAGATATCGCGTTGTGGCTCTACAATAACAGAGAAGATGAATGCTCATTCAGGGAAGATCTCTGCACGCTAGCGGCGTTGATAGATTCCTACAATAACCTGAAGCTCGAATTATCTGACAAAAGGATAATAAAAAAGATCAGTGAAACAAGCAGAAGGATTTCACCTACAAAGTTGAAAGACTATGCTCAGTGCCCTTATAAATATTTTGGAAGTACTACGCTGAATCTCAGACAGGCCATCCCGAAATCTATGGATTCAAGAATACAGGGAGGCATCATTCATGAGGTTCTTAAGGAATACTTTAAAGATACGAAAAATATCAAAAAAACCTTTGATGATATTTTTAATAAGGAAACCAAAGGGATGGTTATCGGTTTTGAAGAATTGAAGATCAGAAATGAGATGCTTAAGACTCTTTTGACATTTGAATCCATGGAAAGCGAGTCTGATTCATCAGGATTCAAACCTTCCCTGTTTGAAGTGCAATTTGGTGATGAGGAATTGGAAACCTTGAAAATCGGTGATAGCAAAAAGAGCGGTGTCGAAATCTCCGGCAAGATTGACAGGATTGATATTTCAGAAGTGGATGGAGAAAAAATTGGTGTAATTATTGACTATAAATACGGACAAACAGAATTCAAGTCAACGGACCTGGAAGAAGGTCTGGATTTGCAACTACCCATTTATCTGCTTGCCTTGAGAGACGTGTTTAAGATTATTCCCGTTGCCGCTGAATTTTACGCACTAAAGTCATCTAAAAAGACGGGAATATATAATCAGGAACTGATCGATAAACTCAACCTCAATATAAAACCAATGAAGAAATCATTTTCCGTTGATAGTAAAGGATTTAACAAGCTGCTTAAAGAAGCTGAAAATCATATTATGAAATTTTTGAAGGAAATCCGTAATGGAAGGATTGAACTTGCTCCGGCAAATATTGACTTCTGCGGTGAAGGAAACTGCGATTTCGCAAACGTCTGCCGTATTGATAAATGGATGGTGAGGTAAGAACAGTAAACAATTGACAGTAGGCAATTGGCAAAAAACAAAAGAGAGTAGGCCGTTGACAATGAGCAATATGCAAAAAACAAAAAACCAGTTTACAGTAAGCAAAAGACGAGAAGGGAAATACTTGATACAAAAAAACCAGTTAACAGTAAACGAGAGGTAACGTTATGAATGGCTTTAAGGATTTAATTGTTTATAAAAAAGCGTTTAGTTTATCGATGGAAATTTTTCAACTTTCTAAAACTTTTCCAAAGAATGAGGATTATTCATTAACAAGCCAGATTAGAAG
>JANLHC010000186.1 GCA_024654465.1 Candidatus Scalindua sp. | reverse complement strand
AATGTATAGGAAATTCAAAGTTGCCACAAAGTCACTAAGACACTAAGTTTTTCTTTGTGGCTTGGTGCCTTAGTGGCGAAAAGTCGCTGCCGGAGGCAGCTTAAATTAAAATTATTTTTTATGATTATTAAATAGAAGGAGTAACAGGTAATGTCTGATTTAATGGAAAGAGTAGAGAAAGCATTAGATTCAATTAGACCTGCTTTGATGGCAGATGGTGGAAATGTTGAGCTTGTTGCCGTGGAAGATGGAATTGTAAAGGTCCGATTGCAAGGGGCTTGTGGAACATGTCCCAGCGCACTGATGACACTTAAGCAGGGTATAGAAGTAAGGGTGAAGGAAGAAGTTCCGGAAATTAAGGAAGTTGAAGCTGTTTAAATTTTTTATTAGGAGTTGTTTGTTATGAGTTTGGTTTTAGGACCTGTGCACCATTGGATGTACAAAAAGATTCAGACTACGGAAGCAAGAGAAGCTTTTATCGTAGATGCACTCAAGGGTAAATATGGCCAGGAGGCCAATGAGATATTAAATGCTATTTACGAGAAACATCCTCTTCCTGACAAAAACGCATCACTTGAAGAAATCCTTGGCAATGTCCCAATTCACCAGGGCATACAAAATCTGATTATCAATGCGGAGATTCGCGAGGCATCTGTAATTTCTGTTTTTTGTGAAAAGTATGGTGATGAGGCAAAAGAGTTGATAATAGATGCTGCTCATGACCATGGCGTTGAATGCGGCACAAGAGCTGTCGTGGAAAGAGGGAGTAGTGGTGACTGTACCGCGTCAAAGGCATTTGAGCTTATACAAAGTTATTTGTGCGATGGAATGCCATGCGACAGGGGTGCTCAGGCACAGAGCGAAGAGGACGATCGTACCACGTGGGACCATACAGAATGTGTTCACGAACAGTACTGGAAGGATGCGGGTGCATCCTTTGAAACTATGTGCGATATACTGAATTCGTGGATTGCAGGATTCGGAGAAGGAGCGAACCCAAAGATAAAGTATACGAGGGAGAAGGCTATTGCTACAGGTGATTCAATGTGTTTGAGTATTTTTGAAATATCATAGCGCGGCATAACCGCATTTAAGTTTGAAGTGTCTTCCCGCCCGGCAAGCCGTTCGCCAGCCCGACGTGCATTCTGGCGGGGACGGGAAGTGAACTAAAATATTTAGATGCAAATTAAGAAATTCCCGCCTAACAAACTGGCGGACAGGCAAGGATTTTGGAATTTAGGAACTAAAGCATAATAAATTTTCTGAGACTCAATAAATATTTAAAAAAAGCTTGCAGTTATTTATAACGCAAGCTTTTTTTGTGCATATTTACCATTTCTTTCCTTTCATCTCTTTTATTGAGTAAATGCTATGCGCGACGTAGTCATAATGAAAATCGCTCAATTTAGGTGTAATTAAAATGGATCAATCACTTGAAAGATATTCACGTCAGATTCTTTTTCAACACATAGGCAAAAATCGTCAAAAGATATTAATGAACAGCACTGTCGCTGTGATTGGCGGTGGAGCATTGGGAACTGTTTCATCGAGTTATCTTGTACGCGCAGGTATCGGGCAACTAAGGATTATTGACAGAGATTTCATTGAAGAGAGCAATCTGCAACGGCAAATACTTTTTGATGAAAATGATATTTCAGAAAATCTTCCAAAGGCAATAGCGGCACAAAGAAAGCTTCAGAAAATTAATAACAAGGTGAAGGTAGAAGGAATTGTTACTGATGTTAATTATTCAAACATAGATGAATTAACTAAAGATGTTGATATAATTATTGATGGTACCGATAATTTTGAAACAAGGTTTTTAATCAATGATTTTTGTATAAAGAATAGTGTTCCATGGGTATATGGCGCCTGTATAGGGAGTAGGGGGGTGGTAATGAATATTATACCTTCCAGGACGCCATGCTTGAGATGTGTGTTTGAGACAATGCCTCAGATCGGTTCATTTCCTACATGTGATACCGCAGGCGTAATCGGCCCAATCGCCGGAATTATAGCATCGTTTCAAGTAGCTGAGGCAATCAAGATTTTGATTAAGGATTATGCTTCAGTTAATAAAAACCTTCTTGAAGTTGATGTGTGGGAAACAAAATTGAGGCAAATAGATATTTCAGAATTAAAGGATATAAACGATTGTCAGACATGTAAACTAAACAATTATGAATTTCTGGATGCTGAAGTCGGAATTATGACCACTTTTCTTTGTGGCAAGAATGCTGTACAGGTGATGTCTCGAAATACAGGTAAAATAGATCTTCGACAATTAGAACATAGACTGAGATCTATATCGGGCGTAAGTTGCAATGCCTTTATGCTGAAATTTAGGGTTAAAGATCATTCGTTTACGGTTTTTGCTGATGGAAGGGCAATAATTACCGGTACTGCAGATTCAAGTACCGCGAAAAGCCTGTATTCTAAATATCTCGGTATGTAATTTCTAAGCATGTTCAGCCCGGGTCTGAAGTTTCTCTTCTTTGCATGGAAATTATAAGTAGTGTATTACATTTCCATGCAAATCTGATAACGTACGTAACTCAATAAGTTAGTATATTACCAAGATAAATAATAGGTTATTTTAAGGTACGATGATATATCTGGACAACGCCGCTACAACATTTCCAAAACCTGAGTGTGTTTACAAGGCAATGGATAAATATATGAGGGAAAAATGTGCGAATCCTGGACGTGCCGGGCATCGTATGTCTGTTGAAGCGGAGCAGGAGATAGAGAAGGCACGAGTAGTTATAGCGAGGATTATCGGTATAAAAGAACCTGAGAGAATGATATTTACGTATAATGCTACTGATGCGCTTAATATGGGTATAAAAGGGTTGTTATGTGAAGGAGATCACGTAATAACGAGCAAGCTTGAACATAACTCTGTTTCAAGACCACTTAAAGGGCTGGAAAACAGGGGTGTAATTACCGTGACGTGGGTAGATAATTCTGATGAAGGATTTATCAGTGCAGATGATATTAAGAGTGCTATCAGATCAAATACGAAATTGATCGTCTGTACACACGCATCTAATGT
>JANLHC010000176.1 GCA_024654465.1 Candidatus Scalindua sp. | reverse complement strand
AGGCGGTATGTCGGTACTCCCATACGAAGCATACCTCCGGGACCGGAGTGGGCCTCAAAGATAGTACATTGATATCCAAGGAGAGACAGATCTTTTGCGGCTGCTAATCCTGCCGGTCCAGCGCCAATGATCGCAATCTTCTCAGAATATTTGATTTCTGCCCGCCTGTCTATACCTTGTGTAGTGTCATTGAAAAAGCCATCGGCAAGGAAACGTTTAAGCCCTGCAATTGCGACAGGCTTGTCAATAACTTTCCTCCTACATTCAGTCTCACATGGATGGGTGCATATGCGTCCACACGCGGACGGTAACGCGTTTCTTTCCGCGACGACCTGCATCGCCTCAGAAAAACGACCCCTTGCAATCAATTGTATATAATCCCGAGCATCCTGTCGGATTGGACAGGCAACGATACATGGAGCTTCTTCGTCAATATCGTATCTGTTTATTTTTGATTTGTCCCCAAAAACATCCGTCATATATTTGTAACCCTTATCATGTAAAAAACTTAACAAATTTCTTGTTTTTTAAGAGTGGAATATTCTATTTTGATAATCAAATTATGTCAAGTGAAATTGGATTTGTTATAAAACACTTGAAACCGAACCGAAAAATTGATAGACTCCTACTCGTTGTATTTGTGGCTTCTCGGCTAATTTTGAGATTCCTATATATTAAAAAAGTAAAAGAAGAGTACTTGATCACTCCACAGATCATTTCGGGGCCCATAGCTCAGTTGGTTAGAGCAACGGACTCATAATCCGTGTGTCCTAGGTTCGAGTCCTAGTGGGCCCATTTTATATAAGTCTTTTTACACGCCGAACTTACTGATAGTTAATTCCAATTATATCATGTCTTTCTATTGCAAAACCACTTGTCAAGGTTTAAAGATGGATAGTTGAAAACAATACGGCTATCGGAAAGTTTAATTACAGGTTTATTTAGGGTATTCGAAAATGGAAACCGAAAATAGAGGGAGGTACGTGCATTGGATTTATTTAATAATAGAAATAAGTTGTTAATGCTGATGTCTGCTGTTTTGATGGTGTTAGCCGTAATATTGATAGTTTTTAGTTTGACAGGTGTTATGGAATATTCAAAGCATAATACAATTACCTTTTCAATGCTATTTGTCGCTTCTGTATTCTTTTTTATCAAAAACCTGAGACGACAATGAGGAAGATTAAGAGAGTACGGGATGGCGAGAATATTAAGTTGAAAGGATAAGTTAAATGCAAAAAGAAATTCTTGAAAGAGAGTTAGCTAAGGTGGTCAGCCTTAGTAAGGAATTTGGTGCAGAAAAGGTATTGTTATTCGGTTCCTGTCTTGATGATGTTGAATCTGCACATGATATTGATGTTGCCATAAAAGGGGTTAAGCCAGAGAAATTTTTCGAGATGTATGGTAGGATTTTAGGTGAAGTTGATAGTGAATTAGATCTGATTCCATTAGAAGACATGAGAGAACATTTCGCCAAACGAATCTTAGAAAAAGGAAAATTGTTATATGGCAGGGAAGTATAAGCTGGGGTAAGTTATAGAATCATTTAAAAATTTAAGAAAAGTGTAAGTAATATGTCAAATCTGTTATTTGAAATAGGGACCGAAGAGATACCGGCAGGTTATATAGTTCCTGCTCTCAAACAAATGGAAGAGTTGTTTGCAGAGCAGGTAAAAAAGGCCCGTCTGAGTATTGACAGTATACATACAACCGGTACGCCAAGACGTCTGGTGTTATTTGCCAGCGGATTACCGCAAAATCAGGAAGACATTGTACAGGAGATAAAAGGCCCTTCTGCAAAAGTTGCCTTTGATGCGAGTGGCACTCTAACGAAAGCAGCCGTTGGCTTTGCGAGTTCACAGGGAGTCAAAGCTGAAGATATGATAGTAAAGGACACGTCTAAGGGAAAATATTGCTATGCCATAAAAGAGGTAGAAGGAAAGAAGGTTTTTGACCTTCTCCCGGAAATGTTAACATCTGTCATAACGTCTATCAATTTCCCAAAATCAATGAGATGGAAATCTGACAAATTATATTTTGCGCGCCCGATACGTACGATAATGGCGATTTTCGATAAGGATATTGTCAACCTGGAATTAAATGGCTTAAAAGCCGGTCGTAGCACAAGCGGACATCAGTTTCTGTCTGGCAATATTATAGATATCATTGATGCTGATTATGAAATTTATAAAGAGAGATTAAAAAGTGAAAACGTAATAGTCGAGATAGACGAAAGACGAGACATTATCAGAAAAGAGATAAACTCACTTCTTTCTGTTTACGGTACTACTCTGGAAGATGAAGAGTTGCTTGAAGAGGTGACAAACCTTGTTGAGTTTCCGGGTGCTGTAAAGTGTAGCTTTGATGAGGAGTTTCTGGCAATTCCATCAGAAGTTGTCGTAACTTCTATGAAGGACCATCAACGATATTTTCCTGTTAAGAATAAAGATGGAAAGCTGTTACCTGAATTTATTGTAATTACTGACAGGGATTCTGGTGATGGCGAGATCATCAGGAAGGGGAATGAGCGTGTTCTGCGGGCAAGGCTGGCTGATGCAAATTTTTTCTGGAATGAGGATAAAAAGATAACCCTTCATGACAGACTCAAGGACTTGGAAGGGGTTGTGTTTCATGAAGATATGGGAAGTTATATGGATAGGGGGAAGAGAATTGGCGACCTGGCATGTTTTATTGCCGAAATGCTGAGTTTTTCTCCCGACAGGTTGGAACTGGTTAAACGTGCGTCCGGCTTATGTAAAACTGACCTTTTGACAGAAATGGTTGGGGAGTTTCCAAAGTTACAGGGAATTATGGGTCGTGAATATGCCCTCGTACAAGGTGAGGATGAAGAGGTGGCAAGGTCAATAGCAGAGCATTATTTACCGAGATATGCTGATGATGTGCTGCCGGAGACTGAAATAGGCACCGTACTCAGTCTGGCAGATAAGTTTGATATTATTGCTGGTTGTTTCGCGGCGGGTCTGATTCCTACTGGTTCTCAAGACCCTTACGGGCTTAGAAGACAATCACATGGCATAATTCGTATCCTGGAAGCAAAAGATCTTCGTATGTCATTAAAGGCGGTTTTGGAGAAATCATTGTCTAGCCTGACAAACGTTTGTCCTGATGGTGATAGTAGCAAGGTTTATGGGCAGATAATGGATTTTTTTAAGGACAGAATAAATAACATTTATACTGAGAAGGGTTATCGTTACGACATTGTCGAATCAGTAATGAAATCCGGTTTTGACAATATATCAGATCTTCTTTGTAGATTAGAGACCATAACTAAAATCTCCAAATCCCCTATCTGGCAAAATCTTGTAGCAGTGGTAGAGAGAACGTTCAATATCGGGAAAAACTGTACAATCTATGGTGATATAAATAAAGATTTATTAGAAGAGGAAGAAGAACGAAAACTGTGGGCGGTATATGAGAAAGAAAAAGAAAACCTGCTTAAATATGTGAAGCCAGGAAGATATGAAGAGTTGTCGTTTACATATAACGAAGTATTTGCGAAACCTGTTCACGATTTCTTTGAAAAAGTCTTTGTAAATGTAGAGGACGAACAGATAAAGAATAACAGACTTTTATTAGTAAAAAAGGTGAACGAACTCTATGTCGAAAACATTGCAAACCTCGCATTTATCGTTGAACATGATAGATGACGCACTTGTCGATTCATTTCTGAACTACCTCATCGTCGAATGCGGTCTTTCTGATAACACCATAAAGGGATATAAGGGAGATCTGCGTAATTTTTCAAATTATCTGCACGGCACAGGTATTAAGCGTTTTCAGGATTTACGTGCGAAGATGATAGTAAGTTTTATAGAAAACGAAAAACAGAGAGGGCTTTCTGAGAATTCAATCTCCAGATGTCTCGTTACTGTAAAAATGCTCTATAAATACATGGTCATGGAAGGACAGGTTTCTGTAAATCCGATGTCAGCTGTCAGTACACTTAAACTCCGGAAATATTTACCGGAAGTGCTACATTATAATGCAGTAGAGGAAATGCTGCGGGCACCGGACTGTAATGATAAACTCGGGATACGGGATAAGGCCATGTTAGAGCTAATGTACGCGACAGGCGCTAGGGTTTCTGAGGTTGCGTCAATTAAGGTAAGCTGGATAAACTTTGACTATGGTTTTATCAGATGCCAGGGGAAAGGCTCTAAACAGCGTATCGTACCCATGGGCTCGGAAGCATCTAAAGCGATTAGAAGATACTTACAGGAGGTGCGTCCTCAGCTTTTGAAGATAGAAGACGATGAGCCTTTGTTGTTTTTGTCCAGGACAGGTAAAAAGTTAAGGCGTGAGAACATATGGAGCTTAGTGAAAAAATATGCCATGAAGGCAGGGATTAGATCAAACATATCTCCCCATACCCTTAGACATTCATTTGCAACGCATCTGTTGGAAGGGGGGGCGGATTTGCGGTCAGTTCAAGAGATGCTGGGACATTCCAATATTTCTACTACTCAGATTTACACACACATAGACAGAAAACATCTTAA
>JANLHC010000175.1 GCA_024654465.1 Candidatus Scalindua sp. | reverse complement strand
GTGTTTTTTTTAGTTTTCTTCTGTTTATTTACCGTCATAGAATTTATTTCTTTATTACAGGTAAAAATATTAATCAATATAATTATACCGTTATGTCTTCAAGATACAATGGCGCGTAGGCATCAATATCCAGCCGTTTTTTAATCGTTTCGGCAAACCCCACCGCTGTATCTTCCTCACCATGCATAACAAAAATACGTTTAGGCTTCTTTTTAAAATTACCGAGCCAATCGATGAGCCCTTCCTGGTCCGCGTGGGCGGAAAAACCACCTATGGTGTATATCTTAGCCTTTACCGCAATCTCTTCTCCAAAAAGTTTCACTACTTCTGCGCCCTCTATTATCCTCCTTCCCAGAGTGCCTTGAGCCTGGTATCCTACGAATATGACACTGCACTCCGAACGCCATAAATTGTGTTTTAGATGATGACGGATCCTTCCCGCGTTACACATCCCACTCGCGGAGATAATAATTGCCCCGGATTTTGTTTTATTTATTCTCATGGAATCTTCTGTTTTCTCCGTGAACGTTAAGGAGAGTCCGCTTCCGGAAAGCTTACCTTTCTTCACAAGTTCCAGGGTTTCTTCATCGAAGCATTCCGGATGATTCAAGGTTATGTTGGTGGCTTGAATTGCCATAGGGCTGTCAACAAAAACATGAAGATTCTTGAGTTTTCTCTCTTTCGATAATTGTTTCAATATATAGAGAATGTTCTGTGTTCGTCCAACAGCAAAGGCAGGTATGATCACATTTCCCCCTCTTTCTAATGCTTCGGATACAGCTTTTCTGAACTCTTCTACTGTTTCATTAATATCTTTGTGCCTTCTGTTCCCATACGTAGATTCTGTAAATACATAATCTGCTTCCTCTATAGGTGTAGGGTCTTTGACAATCGGCAGATCTTTTTGTCCGATGTCTCCGGAGAAAACGAGTTTCTTCTCTTTTGCATCTTCCTTTACCCATAATTCCAGGCTCGCGGATCCCAGGATGTGACCAGCGTCCCGAAATCTTACCTTAACGCCATTCTTCAAATCCACTATTTCATTGTAATTAATCCCTTGAAAAAACTGAAGGCTGTAGGTGGCATCTTCTGTCGTATACAAGGGCTGCAGGGGAGATTTCCCGGCCCTCATACGTTTTTTGTTTTGCCATTCCGCCTCACGCTCATGTATGTGTGCTGAATCGAGGAGCATGACATTGCACAGTTCAACAGTTGCTTTTGTCGCGAGTATTTTACCCTGAAAACCTTCCTTTACCAACTTTGGTATTAGTCCTGTATGATCCAGGTGGGCATGGGTCAACAAGAGATAGTCTACTTCAGATGGTTTGAACGGGAATGGCTCCGCGTTCTTCTGTTCATTCTCCCTGGTTCCCTGGAACAGCCCACAATCAATAAGGAGAAGTGCTTTTTCCGTCTGGATATGGAAACATGAACCGGTAACAATTCTTGTAGCACCAATAAAAGTAATTTTCATAAAGTAATCTCCTGAGTTAGATTTCTCTACTCCGCTCAGACTCCTGCCTGACAGGCAGGTGAGCAGTGAAAAAGTGAGAGAGTAAAATTGAAATTTCTAGATATTTAGCATAATTTTGTGTTTTTGTGCGATGTTAATACGTAATTACTTTAATTCAAGGGGTTCCTGTCGCGTCCAATAACCTCGCCTTGTGCCAGGCTAAGTCAATAGGCCGTTTAGCTGTTATTTTGAAATAAAACCTGGTTTAGTCATTGATATAGGCGAAAGTAATTCATCAAGCTTCTCTTCAGACATTAATTTCTTTTCCAGAACAATTTCCTTTATAGATTTGCCGGTCAACAACGACTCCTTTGCTACTTCTGCCGCCTTTGAGTATCCTATATACGGATTCAAAGCGGTTACTATCGCTATACTTCCGGTAGCATATTGGTAGCACCTATCTTCATTTACCATGATGCCCTTTACGCATTTATTTGTGAATACATTCAACGCATTTGTTAGGATTGAAACGGAGTCCAGCAATTTATACTGCATTACCGGCATCATGACATTCAATTCAAATTGTCCTGCCTGAGATGCCATCGTAATAGTAAGGTCATTTCCTATTATAGAAAAACAGACCATGTTCAGCATCTCTGCCATTACCGGATTAATCTTACCAGGCATGATTGAAGAACCCGGCTGTACTGCAGGCAATGTTATCTCAGCAAGGCCGGTTTTTGGCCCTGAACTTAAAAGACGCAGGTCATTTGCAATTCTGATCAGCTCTATTGCCAATACTTTCACAGCACCCGAAGCTTCTGTAATAGGTGCATTGCTTTGCATTGCCTCGAAATAGTTGGTTGCAGCCCTTACATCTAAATCGGTGATTTCCTTCAATTCGCAAATGATCTTTTGCGCATAGTCAGGGTGAGTATTAAGCCCTGTTCCTACAGCGGTGCCACCGATACCCAACTCCTTTAACGCGTCACTTGCCATTCTTATTTTTTCCAGAGCTTTTGAAACAGATGATGCATAACCGGAAAACTCCTGGCCAAGCTTTATGGGCGCCGCATCCTGAAGATGCGTTCTTCCCGATTTTATGATGTTATCAAACTCTTCAACCTTTTCATTGAGCGCGTCCACCAGTTCATCTACTACAGGAAATAACTCCGTCAACAAAAATAACCCCGCAATCCTCATCGCGGTGGGAAAGACATCGTTTGTCGATTGTCCAAAGTTGACATGGTCATTTGGATGGATGACGGAATAGTCTCCTTTCTCTCCACCTAACGATTCAATTGCGATGTTGGCTATTACCTCATTCACATTCATATTATATGATGTGCCGGCGCCCGCCTGGTAAACATCAACAACAAATTGATCATGAAACTCTCCTGCTATTATCCTGTCAGCGGCATTGATAATCGCTTTGCTCATTTCATCGTCCAGGCACCTGAGTTCATTATTTACCTTCGCGGCAGCCCGTTTGACATAAATCATGGATCTGGTAAAAACCGGATGAGGCCTGATACCGCTGATAGGAAAGTTATCCCGTGCCCTGACGGTCTGAGCGCCATAATATGCTCCTATTGGTACGTTTACTTCACCTAATGAATCTTTCTCAATACGGTACTGTTTTTTTTCAATATTCATTTAGATCTATTTCGAAAAAGATTATGGTTTACGCTATCACGTCATTAACTAGCCTCTCTTTCGAGAGGATTCCAGGATTGGAGTCCTCTCGAAAGAGAGGTCTGCCCCCCCAGGCAGACGCTCTCCTGACTCTCCCTACTTGACTATTCAGTCTTTACCTGAGCAGTACCTTCCCAAAGACCGTGCATATTGCAACGGCTTACTGCCCTCAGTGTAGAATTGAGCCCACTATGACTCAGTTTCAAAGGAATTGTTATCTCTGGCCTTGTCATTACCGGCGCAAAATCAAATCTGCCCAGATATACACTCCCTATATAAAATTCAATCCATTGAATAAAATGTTCATTTTCATTCGGATGCTCTATCTCTCCAACGGTAATCTTTACATCGTAAAACTCACCTACCTTTAAGACAGATGGCACGGTAATAACTGGTACATGCTTTTTCGCCAACGGGGAATCCGGCTCTACATCTTCTGACTTGTTAACTTTACAAAATAGTGCTTTTTCATTTGACATTTTAACTCTCCAAAAAGATTCACATTTTAATAATATTTAAATACAACTTAC
>JANLHC010000170.1 GCA_024654465.1 Candidatus Scalindua sp. | reverse complement strand
GTAGATAGGGCTTCTTGAAGTACCAGGAGCATCAGTCAACTGCCTGACGCCTGTACCATCAATATTAACTTCCCATATCTGACAACCGCCACCATTTTTATGTACACCTGCAAATGCAATCTTAGAACAATCCCAGTACAGACAAGGGTCAAAAGCGCTCTGGAAGTCCTTTGTCAGAACCTTCAGGCTTTTTGTCTTCGTGTTGTATGATACGATCCTGCTATCATTAGAAACATAATTCGGGTATTGGTGATATGGATCGCCTGCAGATGTAGGCTTAGACTGTGTAAAAACAACGGTATCAACCTCTCCCTGAATCTCTTTAGCCATACCCCAGTAGTCGCCCCAAATAGCCTTACCAGGCTTAGCTCCGCCTGTCATGACTTGAGCCTGGCAGTCTGCACTGCTGAAGAACCCCCATATAGCAACAACACCAACCAGGGCAATAGACTTTAATAATCCCTTCTTCATAAGTTGGTTTACTCCTTTCCTTTTTATTATATTAAAATGAAACACAAATAAATCTCTTAAATTAAACTCATCATAGAATATAGTATCCGTGAAAACGGATACTAAACCCTAGATAATTGGAATTTATAAAGCCTTCATAAACTCAACAAGATCCTGCAACTCCTGGTTAGACAGATGAGATGTAACACCGTGCATATCTTTTGTTGTGCAAGTGTTATCAATAGTATTCATCAAAGTCTGCGCACCACCATCATGGAAATATGTACCTGAAGCGTAAATATCTCTTAACGTAGGAGTATCAAACTCTTTTACGAGATCAAGTCCAATAATAGGCACATCATACTCTTCACTGTATGGCCCAACTCCATTTTCAAAAACTGTCGTGTTAAACACAGCTCCTGGAGTTGTTCTGAAACCATTTACACCAACTCTTCCGGTTCCAACATCATGAGTCTGGGCGTCACTGAACAATGCTCTCGGATTCTTAGGATCTCCGGGATGACACTCTATGCAGCCAACCTTTGGATCACTAAATACTTTCCATCCTCTTTTCTGAGCTTCTGTCAATGATCCATCTTCATTTCTGAAAGGACTTCCTGTGAACTCTAAAGACCTGATGTAACAAATCAATGCCTCTAGTCTTTCAGGAGAGAAATTCTCACTTCTGAACACAAATCCAGGGTCTCGGCCACATACTCTGTCAATCGAAGAAGCTGCTCCTACGATTTCATCAGGATGCCCAGTGAATCCTTCATGCCTGAACGGAGGAAGGTATCTTCCACCTCTAATATACTTTGTGTTCTTCCAGCTGCCCCAACCTTCATCACCAAGATCCCAGATCAAACCTGTTGTCTGGCCTCTTTCATAATGGCAACTTGCACATGAATACTCACCCTGCAGTGTCCACGATGCCTCGTTAAACAAAAACTGTCCGTACCTTACCAATTCACTCTTGTATGGTGAATGTTTTGCTCTGTAATGTACTTCAGGAACTGTTAATGGTTCTCCTCTTTCGAGTGGCTCCCATTCAGGACCAGTCTGTATTGTAGCTATAACTGAAGGCTCATCACCTACCTGAATAACTGATACACTGTTTGTGAAATAGTTTGCAGTGTAGCAAGTCTTACCATCCGGTGAAAGGACAACTGAACTTGGCCCCAGACCTACATTTACTCTTGCTACCAGATAATCAACCATCAAAGTCAGGTCATTTTTCATGTCGTCAAGCTCTTCCTGAGTGCTTGAAACAACGATGTCCAATAACTTTGGCAGATCAAGGATAGTTATCCTGTGCATACTTCTAACACCAATGAAAACATACTTTCCGTCAGGAGAAACTGTCACTCCGTATGGATTACCATCATAGTTATTATTCTCATCAAGAGGCATACTCGCAACTTTTCCGCCTCTTTTGGTCTCTACAACAGCGAGATTATTAGAGAATATCTGAGCATTTTCAGCTTCACAAACAGGCAGCCAGTTCTTTGGCTGTTCCATTGTAACAAGTACATACGCTCCGTCAGGAGTATACTCTACACCCCTCAGGTTAGCACTCTGATAGATATTCCTGTGCTCAACAACCCTACCTGATGCAAGATCTACAAAATCAACACCTCTGTTGATCTTACCAGTTGTATCCAGGATTACCGCCGCAGTTTTACCATCAGGCGAGATAGCAATATCTCTTGGACCATAATCAGTAGTTCTGATTTCGCCTATCTTGCTGTTCATAGCGGTGTCAATAATATCAACCGTATTCCACATACTACCTGAGCAACAAACATATGCTTTAGATCCATCTTTAGACAACTTCACACTACATGGCCAATCGCCAACTTTGATTGTCTTTACAACAGCCTTATTGCCTACGTCAATAACTGACACAGTATCACTTTCAGCGTTACAGACAAATAAAGTACGACCGTCCAATGTATAAACACTGGCTTCCGGCTGTACCTGTACTGGCACCTCTCCGGTCACCTTTCTTGACCTAGCATCAACAAACGTCACGCTATGTCCCGACTGATTGCATAACGCCAACTGGCGACCATCAGGCGAAACTGCTACGTGGAATGGGGATGGATGTTCAGTCCTTACCCTTGTGCCCTGTATAAAGCCAGCACCAGCACTTTGAACCAGCGCCAAGCTTAGCATTCCCGCACCCAGGAATCCCAATATCCAAGCCTTTTTCTTCATTATTACACCTCCAAAAACATAAAATTATAAAAACACTACATTAAAAATCCGGTACATGCGGACATGTTCCAGACATTTTACAAACAGTTACTAGCTCTTCGCCGCAATCCTTACATGTACCATACGTAAGCAAATGTTCCGCATACTCCATCTTATGATCAATTTCAAAACCTGTACCCGGCTCATCATACTCCTTGCCACATTTTTTGCAAGCAAAATTAAGCTTTGCCCTGACCGCAGTACCTGTCAAATCGTCATTGCACAATTCGCAAAAGCCGATATTAAAAGCGTAGCAGGCTTTAGAATTCTCACACTTATCATTCACGCAACTGTACTTAGTTCTAATACAAGCCCACGACGGCACCATCTTATGCTTCGCAACCTCTTCATCGCTTTTATGCTCCTTGGTATTCCAGATGTACTTCAAGTTACCACATTCATTAAAGGTAAAAATCTCCTTACATTCTGTACACCAATACAGCAACTCATTGACCTTCTTTGGACACGGCCCACCTTTTTCAGCCTTGGCAACGTTAAACTGGCTTCCTATAAGCGCAACCATACACACGAACACTCCCAAGCACAAAACCCTACCAAATCTTCTCTTCATTGTATTCAAGTTTCCACCTCCTTTCAAATTTATCTTACTATTAAACAACACGGTTAGCACACAGTATATACAGATATTCGCATTCTGCGTGCCATAATACTATATGTTTTTAATATATTCCGCAAACCTCTAACACGGAAAGTCTTACTATAAATGCATCGATATCACGCCAAATAAATCACTGAAAAAAGGTGGCTTAATACTACCAATACTAGCCTACAACTGTCAGCAAACTACCAAAGAAATCTTTAAATGTCAATTTACTTATTGTTAATTTTGAGCATATTTTTCCAGCCGGTACCTGAACGTCCCCCTACTGAGCCCCAGCAATTTAGCAGCCTTAGTTTTGTTATTCTTGCTTTTTTTCAAAGCCTGTAAAACCAGGTGCTTTTCCAGCGCATCAATAGATATTCCCTCTGGTGGTAAATCAAAATTCACCATTTTATATGCATTGTCTTTTTCATTCCTATAACCCGAAATTGACTCTTTTACTAAAGAAACAGGAAGATGATCCTCTGTTACCATGCTTCCTTTGCATAAGATCACAGCTCTTTCCATGCAATTTCGCAATTCCCTTACGTTTCCGTCCCATCTGCTTGAAACCAATAAATTTTCAACATTCTTAGTCATTTTTAGCGACAGCTTTCCCATTTTTTCAGAAAACTGTGCAACAAAACTTCGCGCTAATTGCAAAATGTCCTCAGGTCTTTCCCTGAGCGGTGGTATTTTTATAGGAAATACATTTACCCTATAGTATAAGTCTTCCCTGAATTGGCCCTTCTTAACATATTCCTCAAGGTTTTTATTACTGGCACATATTATTCTTACGTCTACTTTTACTGTTTCTGAACCCCCAAGCCTTTCTAATTCCCTCGCTTCAATTAACCTCAGCACTTTAGCCTGGACAACAGGATTCATCTCGGATATTTCATCAAGAAACAAAGTCCCGCCGTTAGCCAATTCAAATCGACCTTTTTTGCATTTCTCTGCCCCTGTAAAAGCACCTTTTTCGTAGCCGAACAATTCGCTTTCCAGTAGCGTTTCCGGCAAAGCAGCGCAGTTAATCGACACCAACGGGCCACCCTTCCTTAAACTATTGAAGTGGATCGCTCTTGCCACAAGCTCCTTCCCGGTCCCACTTTCACCGTAAACGAATACAGTCGAATCCGTCCTGGAGACATCACCAGCCAACAAAAGAACTTCCAGTATCTTAGGAGAGTTACCTATAATATTACCAAAATTATAATGCGACTCTAATTCCTTTCGAAGATACCTGTTTTCCATTGCAAGAGACCTCATCTTCAGAGCTTTTTCCACTGCAACTGAGAGTGATTCTCCTTCAAAAGGCCTTACGATGTAATCGAATGCACCCTCCTTCATTGACTCCACTGCTGTTTCAATGGAATCATCTCCGGTTACAACTATAACCGGCAGCTCAGAATCCATAGACTTAATCTGTTTCAGGAACTCCAATCTGCCCATTTTCGGCACTCTCAAGTCAGTAATAATCAGGTGCAGTTTTTCACGTTCAACGAAATCAACTATTGAGGTCAAGTCTTGAGCCTTAACAATCTCGATATTATCCATCCCATCAAACATAACCTTGACGTTGCGAATTATTCGCTCTTCATCATCAGTAATTAACACCCTACTAACCACTTTGAAGTATCCTCAAAAATGCAATAAAATCACCTAAACTTGTCAAAAAGCAAATATACTAAATATGTCTAAATCAAGATTTTTGGTTAATTCCATAAAAAGATATGCAAGAGAACATATCACTGATGACAGCATGAATCCAACCATAAGCAAGCCAACAGTGAGAAGCGGCACGCCCATCATTCCGGATATAAATTTCGCTACGGAAGATGACGGCGGAACCCTCATACCTTCTAACTTACCCTCTTCCTTCATTCGCTCATAGAAAGCACCTCTTTCGTGCTTCACATGCGCCTCATCAATCTTACCCGTAAACATCGCTTCATCAGTAGGTATATTTTCAGGCAACATGTGCGTATGCAGGAAATGAATTGAAAAGATGAAACCAGCAGCCAGGAGAGCTTCGTATCTATGTGCGACCAGAGCTATACTTGGCAAATCAACATAGCTTGCAACACTGACAGGTATTAGTCTTGTAGATTGTACGGGAAACCAGAGGACAAAACCTGTAACAGCCATAACTAATGTGCCCCACATGAGTGACAAATATTCAAATTTTTCCCAATATATATATCTTTCAAACTTTGGACGCTTACCCAACCTGAAAAACCACAAGATATCTCCAAGTATGTGCAACACATCTTTCGGCTGAATCAACAGGGAATCAGGTCCCCAAAATATACCTTTATCTTTTTTTACTAAGGCATGAAAGGCCAGATACGCAAAGTGCAAAAAAGCCGCTAAAAAGGTAATGAGCGCACATATCCTATGAATATTACCAGCCGCAGGATAGCCACCCATAACTCCATATAGCCACTGACCCCATGCATAATCCTTAAACACCAGCGGCATGCCAGTCAACACCAACCCGAAAAAACTTATAATTGTGAGCGTATGGCCAAATCGATGAAATTTGTCAAATCGCAGTAATGTTATAGTGTTATCAGCCATGATCAGATTTATTCTCCTTTCGATCGTCTAATATTGAACCCAGCCATGATAAAAGCATATGCGTACCAAATTGCGCAAATGTTACCACCAAAAGGCCCACATACGCCAGGAAGAGAACGGTTAACAATGTCTGCGGACTCTTTACGATACCCTTAATTTCCCCGGGATCTTTTCTGATATTTTTCAGTGCTATCAACGCCGACTTATAATAGCCAACATCTTTGTAACCCGGATGCGCAACATGTTTAACGAAACTATTGCCGGCACCTGGATGACACTTACCACAAGTTTCCTTAGCATTTACCGGCCCTAATGTAGATTCCGGATCCGCTGAATTAAGTATTGTATGCTGCCCGTGGCAATCGACACACGTCGCTATATCCAGGCCTGTATACCCCATTGCAGTAACCTGACCATGGAGATTATTACGATAAGATCTGTAGTACCCTTCATGACAACCTCCGCATTTTTCTATCGTGTCCCCTCTGTGTTCCAGATTATCGGCCCGGGGTGTATTCATCTTAGATTTCTGCCCCGTATGGCAATACTTACAGGTAGGCAACTGCACACCTTTTTCCTGCATCAAGCTCGCATGGCTACCCTCCAGAAATGTTGCGGCCGGATCATCATGACAGAATGTCACACAATCTACAGGCTGCAAATTCGGATAATGCTCTCCTTCAGAATCTTCCAGATCTGCATGACAATCAATACAATAAAAATCCTCACCACCGTGAGCAGATGCATGGTACTCTTTTTCATCAACAACCATTGTCACAATCTCCACTTCGCCGGTGACATGGTCTACCCTAACCTTGGTATCAACCTCTGCCGGATCTGCATGACACTCCATACAGTCACTATTCTCTTGAGCAAAGAGATTTTTTGATGAAAAAGAAGAAATGGAAATAAGGCATGAGATGAAACATGAAATGATTACAAGTTTACATATTTTACTATCTTTAAATACTTCTATCGTTGTTATTGGCAATGATACCACTTTATGAGTTCCTCCTCTTGATTGAAAGAAAGATAGTACTTTTATACAGTGGGATAAACTTTCACTATAGCTAATTATCTTCTAGTTAAATAGAGCGTACAATACAATTTTCTCCCCTCCTTGTAAGTTAAGGAGGGGAGAAAAGGAACAACTTACGGCTTTTTTAAAAGCTACTAATGTGACGCCTTACTTTATATACCCATTCCTAAAGAAGCAAAAAACCACTATTACTACTTAGCATTTGGTGGCTTTGTCTTATACCATGGATCCTGCTCTATATAACCCTTCCATTTCTTCTTATCAGCATCAGACATCTTAGCCAACACATCATCTATCGCGTCATGATCCCTATGATCATCTCTCTTAATATAATCCTTAGTGAAAAGTCTATCTTGACCTTCGCTATTCTTTTTACCTTCGCACTTAGGGCACTTGTTCTTGGCACCTGCATCTTCCCAGTGGCAATTAAGGCATTGCTCTTTTATCGTCTCGTACTTATTTATACCTGCGACTTCCAAACCGGCATCATATTGAGCCTTTCTGGCAGCCATCGGATCGCTTTGCAATAAAGCCTTAAAAGCATCCTTACCTTTACCTTCGTAATTTTTCTTTACATCAATGTAACCTTCACCAGGACCATGACACGCTTCACACCCAACGTCTTCAATAAAGTCCTTACTACCCTGCTTAGACTTGCCCTTCTTTATCTTCATACCAAACGCGGTGGCATGACACTTTAAGCACTCTGGATTACTCTTATCTTCATCAGTTTCCAACCTTTGAAATGCATTATAATGCTGATTCTTCATCTTCTTATATTCTTCACCTTCAAAGCAACCCTTTGACATGTGACATTTACACCCAGCATTACCCATGTATTTCCATGTCTGCTTCGCACCAAAACTCTGGCTACTTTGAAAGATTACAAGCGACAAAGATATAGCTGCAAACGTCAAAACAAATCTTCTTATATTACGGTCGAACATATGGCAACCCCCCTTTTCATTATCTTAAAATATCTATCAAAAACTAATATCTCCGCCTCTCATATCTACGCAAAAACGACAAAGCATGCTACCACAAGAGGTTTGGGATTTTATCAAGACACTCATATTGTGTCAAGAAAAAATTATTCAATTCTAATCAATGCATACTATGATACAAAATCCAGATTTTAGAGAAATATTTAAGCATTTTTGCCGGTATTTAGAAATATTCGGCAATCACGACACTAAAGACTTTTCCCTGTTCAGTATACCAGTAAAAAATGATGATAACGTGCTAAAAAACTCCGTTTCTGAACCTGTTTTTACATGTTTTACCGAATATTTTCTCAGTTATTATTTTTCATTTATGAGATTTTCAACAAAATGAGTATCAATATCGCCGGTAGCAAATCTGGAGTCCGAGATAATTCTGAGATGAAGAGGTATTGTTGTCTTGATACCTTCAATCCTGTATTCACTTAAGGCCCTTTTCATACAGGCAATTGCCTCTTCCCTTCCTTTTTGATGTACTATCAATTTGCCCAATAAAGAATCATAGTAAGGAGGCACCTCGTATCCCGCGTAAACATGTGAATCAACTCTGACACCCTTACCGCCGGGAACGTTGCACATTGTGATCTTGCCGGCATGTGGCCTAAAGTCGTTGTCAGGGTCTTCGGCATTTATCCTGCACTCTATCGCCACCCCCTCACTTTTTATCTTCTTCTGGCGCAAATTCAATCTTTCACCAGATGCAATCCTGATTTGCTCTCTTACCAAATCAATTCCAGTAAGCATTTCCGTCACAGGATGCTCAACTTGAAGCCTGGTATTCATTTCTATAAAATAATGTTTTCCATCTGCATCCACTAAGAATTCTACGGTGCCAACATTAGTATAATTAACAGCCTTTGCAAGCTTTATTGCTGATTTACAAATATCTTCACGCAATTGATCCGATATATTCGGTGCTGGTGCCTGCTCTACTAACTTCTGATGCCTTCTTTGAATTGAGCAATCCCTCTCACCAAGATGCACTACATTACCATATTTATCAGCAACTATCTGAACTTCAATGTGACGCGAAGGCTCTATGTATTTCTCAATATAAATAGAAGAATCATTAAAAGCCACTTGTGCTTCACGCTTAGCAACTGCGAGAGCATTAACCAAACTTATATCATTATGAGCAACTCTCATACCCCGCCCGCCACCACCAAATGACGCTTTTATCAAGACAGGATAACCTATTTTATGAGCTACCTCCACCGCCTGCTGCTGATTATCGATAGTAGATTCGCTACCAGGAATTACCGGTACCTTATTTTCGATCGCAATATTTCTAGCGAGAGTCTTATTACCCATTTTATTCATCACATCGGAACTCGGCCCGATAAAAACGATGTTGGACGATTCACATACTTCAGCAAAGTGACTATTTTCAGCCAAAAAACCATATCCCGGGTGTATAGCCTCTATATCTGCAATCTCAGCAGCGCTTATAATACTCGGAATATTTAAATAACTTTCCGCTGAATCCCCAGGGCCGATGCAAACATGTGCATCGGCATATTCCAGATACAACGCATTTTTATCTGCCGTTGAGTATGCAATAACAGTTTCAATACCAAGTTCTTTACAGGTCCTCAATATCCTGAGAGCTATTTCACCCCTGTTTGCAATTAAAATCCTGGAAAACATAAGCTATGTACACTCCTCCCAATCTTAACATTTTTCGCAAAAGACACTTAAGAACATATGTTTTTTCACCGAAAAATAATTTTTCTAGGCTAAATAAGAATAAAACTCTGGATTTGTTTGTACTTGTGTGGTCTAAATATTTATATTACCAAATACGCGTAAATAATGCAGGGCAATCTTATTGATTTGCTTTTACACGAGTAAATACAAGGCAACACGCACTGTTCTTTTGGACGGGAACACTGCCGTACATTTCTTTTTCAACTCGATCAGTTCGTTTAAGTCAAGACCTTGTAGTTTATACTATTAAAAAAGAAATTTGCACGTTACTATCCGCTTCCTTATCCAGATGTATCGACACTAAAGAGAGGCTGTCCATACTCAACAGCAGTGCCATTGTCCACCAATATCTCGACAATTTTTCCTTTTATCTCTGCTTTAACTTCGTTCATAATTTTCATTGCCTCAATGATACAAACAACTGTCTCTTCACCAACTTCATCACCAACAGCCACATAAGGGTCGGCAGCTGGAGCACTTGTATAAAATGTTCCAACCATTGGAGCCACAATCTCAGAAACGCTCGATTCATTGTTTGACGTTATATATTTAGTTGCACCTTCCGGCAACGAAGATTGTACATCTGGAAACTGAATACTCGTTTGTATAGAGTCAACGCTATTTCTTTTTAAACGTATTTTGGTCGATTTTTCCTCAACCTCTATCTCAGCAAGGCCATTTTCATTCATTAGCGAAATTAAATTTTTTACTTTTTCAATTAGTTCCATTTTTACACTTCTCTTTATTTTCTATGATAGTAAAGGCTATATCCACAGCCTCCTTCGCATTTTCGCACATTATTACGCTGTCACTGTACGATTGTGCATCAAAAGATGACATTCTACCAGATAACTGTTCTAAATTCCAAGTATGAATTCCAATTACGGGTTTCTTTTTTAAAAGGGCATTATCTAATAATTGGCAATTTTTTCTTCCAGTACTACGAAATCAATGTCGGCAAGGAGATCCAGACAAAACCCAATTTCAACATTACTCTCGCCAAGTACCTTCGCAAGCTTTTCAGCTTCTTCCTTAGTCAAGCCAATTGTTACCGCCGGCAACAATTTCCTCCGATTCACTACTAGCATATCTTCCTCCTTTGCAAGAGCAAGGAGCACAACCGAAAAACTCCTATCGCTGTTGCCCAGCTCTTCAAGCGCTCTTTCATGTTCTGCTATTGAATCATGGAATGAACCTTTATTTTTATATGACACCGACAAATCATTATGCACATTTTTATATGCAGGGTCAACACTTGCCACTTTCTCCCATGTATCAATAGCCCCATCAAGATCACCCTTAAAGTAATATGCCAACCCGAGATTATATAATCCATCCGGATAATCGGGCTTAATCTGTCTTGACTTCCTAAATAACGTAATTGCTGTATCATATTGCCCCTTCCGGAGGCGAATAAGGCCAAGATTATTAAGAGCAGAAACGTTGTCAGGCTGAACGCCGAGAACCTTTTTAAACATATTAACTGCCTTGTTAACCAGCCCTCCATTCTTGTAAGTAAGCCATAAACTAACAAGCGTTTCAATATCCCCCAGCCGTAACATTAAAACCTGCTTGAATTCAGCTATTGCCTCTCTGTGCATCTTGTTTTCGGTGTAAACAACTCCAAGATTATAGCGAGCATCTAACATGACGGTTTTTTCCCATGTTGAAATAGCCTCATCTATATCGCCTTTATCGTAATGAGAAACCCCAAGATCATGATAATAACTACGGTCATCAATACCAAAAAGAGTGTCTTTTGGTAGAACAAGAAATACAAAAATAGCCAATATAGGCATTACGTATTTTGTCTTCATTGTTACCACTATTTTTTGAACTTTCCAACCTGATTGTTTTAACCTAAGACAGCTATATGATATGACTTACTACAAGCCATGGCCTGGATCTGTCCGGAAACCATTTTAATGCAGCTTTTCAGTGTGGGATGTATTTGTCTGGCCTCTATAAAAAAACAGGCAGGTAAAAGACCTAAGCAACTACCCTTATATCAAATTAGAAAAAAAACTCAATAGAAATTTTTACATGCAACGTCCTATTACAAATATTTAGAAAACCACAAGCAAAACTATTTTCCCATTGTTTAAGGCAAAACCGTATTGATTTAAGAAGTTAAATCAACAGCAAATGACTAACTGCCAAGGTTTATCCATACGCTTTTTACCTGTGTGTATAACTCTAAAGCATGGACCCCCCAACTCTCTACCAAAACCACTTTGCTTAAATCCACCAAATGGAGAAGCGGCATCTAAGGTATTATATGTATTAATCCAGATTGTACCGGCCTTCAAATCTCTGGCAAGTCGATGGGTTTTCTTTATATCCCTTGTCCAAACAGCAGCCGCCAGGCCGTAAATTGACAGATTTCCCTGCCTTGTCCCCTTCTGCAACGGATGTTATGACCTCTTCTGTTGCAGGGTTTAACGTATCAAATGTCTTGCCTGAAACAGAATTTACCCATTTCCCATCAATAAACAACTTCCCCGGTTTTATTTTTAGCTCTTCTTTAGTCATCATTTTTTTACACCTCATTAAATAACTTAAAGTAAAAGAAAGATTGCCAGTAGTAGTAAAGCCCCACCCAGAAAATATTGGGAAACATCCTTGACGGCATTCCTGGTCTTTACCCCCAAAACTTTTCTATGATCTGCTATAACACCTTCAAAAATGCTCTTAAGCTCATCACCGGTAGCATCATGAATATATGTCCCACCGGTTACTTCAGCAATTTCCTGTAATAATTCCGGGTTCGGTTTTGTCATTATCGTATTATCTTCCATATCAAGCTCATAACCGGTTGTATGTCCATTTATATCTTTTTTTGGAATCGGTGAAGCCTTCAGAGGATCACCAATTCCGATCAAATAAACAGATATATCCTTTCTTTCCATCAGTATCTTTACGGCTTCTGCCACCTGACTTCTAACGGCCAACTGCTCCTCTCCATCAGTAAGAAAGATAATTACCTTTTCTCTCTCCTCCCTGCTGAACGACTCAATTGCAATAAGCAGAGCATTTCCAACATTTGTACCGTACGGTACAAAACGCGCATAGTTCTCGTTAATCATGCGCAAAATTCTCAAATAAATACTATCATAATCCGTTGTCAGATATGGAAGCATGGAAAATGCTCTCCCGGCAAACACGACCAGACCCAGATAATCACTCTCAAGACCCTTAATCAGATTTTCCATCTCAATCTTTGCCCTTTGCAGCCTGTTAGGCTTTACATCCTCCGCCAGCATGCTCAGCGACACATCAAGGACAAATACTATTTCCATACCTTCCTTCTCATAATACTCTTCACTAGTCTGCCACTTCGGCCCGATCAGCACCATACAGAGACCGCAAAAAGCGGTACTGACCATCAAGCCTTTCATAATATTTTGCGTGGTATTTGGTATCCTGCTAAATCTCTGCAAAATGTCAATTCCGCCAAAGCGGCTTAACCACATCCTCTTTCTTCCTGTCGAATAAAGATAGACAAGAAAGATGAGTATTGTGCCGAATATTATGTAAACTAAATTTTGTCCCTGTGAAAAGAATAGCATTTTTTTAATGAGAAAAATTTTCTTTGGATTGAATTATTTAGTACCTACACAGAAACGGCGCAGGATGGGTTAAACGCTTAACCCATCATACAAATAACTAAGATTTCGAATTTTTTCTAACTTCACCACCTGATCTTCGGATCTCCACCATGTCTATACCTGTTACCCCAAGGGATAAGTTTCAGAGATTGAATCCTCTCCTCTCTCTCCTGCTTAACTTGGGAAAACAGCGTTGAGAGCTGTTTTTGACCCAGCCTCATTCTCTCAAGATTCTTTTTTGCCTCAAAGTCGTCAGGATCTATCATGAGCACCTTAGAATACTCTTCAGCCGCCGTAATAAAATCCATATTTGTTGCGATTATATTCGCCCTGTTATATATGGCATTTTTTTTGATTGCTTCGTTGTCTGACCTGGCAGCCTGCTTGAATTCCGCACCCGCCTTCTTAGTGTCACCCATCAACATCAATACCACCCCTGTATTGTATGCAACATAAGGATCTTCCCTGTCAAGGTATTTAGAAACCCTATATAGCGTTGAACCCCTCACCCCTTCCAGCGCCTCAAATGCTCTATTGTATCTTCCCATTGCTACATCTTTCTTTACACTTTCGGCAAGTCTACACTGACTCCAATATCCCCGTCCACTGGCAATCAATACTATTGCTATGACAAGAAACGATGTTTTTATTATTGTATATTTGTTCATTTTATTTTATCTCTTTTTTCCACAAAGGCACAAAAGCTCAAAATAGATTTTTATGTAGATAAAAAGACGAAGAATCTTTTCACGGAATCTTTAACCATATATTCTCTATCACTATCATTCCTAATAAGAAACAGATGCTGATCGTCGTAGGAATAAAGAACAGGTCTTTTTTCTTTACGACCGTCTCCATTACTATCTTTTCCTTTTCTATCTTGTCAATCTCGGAATAAAACTGCTCCACCTCTTCGTAATTCTCAGCTTCAAAAAGTTTTCCACCGGTTGACTCAACACCTTTTTTCAATGATGCGGTCCTTTCAGCAGCCTCTTCATGCTCCACACCTGTCTCCGCAGATGCAGGCACGGACACCACGTGCACCTTCACCCCCAGCCTTTTAATAAATCGGAGCGGTCTTGTTGGATTTATACCAACATTATATATGCCGTCTGTAAACAAGATTATCACCTTGTTTTTCATCGTACCCCTACCCTGAACCATTTTTGCAAAATCCAGGGCATATTTCCCAAGCCCTTCCACCCGGTTAATGCTCTTTCTCAATTTGTTAATTTCAAAGACCTGGCCCATGTCCCTCTCAATAAGCGCAAGAATGGAAGTAAAAAGCCCCTCTCCGATAGCAGTCCTCACACCAACTTGATGCGGTTTAATCCGGTCCAATGACTTCTCTAATAACTCTGTTTCCCAGGTAGGCAGGACAACGATGACTGCATCAGTTCCGTACATGGTGACACCTATCATATCATGAGTTCTTTTCCTTATAAATTCCTTGGCTATATCCCTGATTTTCTCCATCGCTTCACCTGTCATACTAAACGACGTATCTATGGAGAGTATTATTTCACGTCCCTGATATGACACCTCTGATTCATGATAGCTGGATTGGGGCCTTGAAAAAGCAAGAATTGCAAATAGTACGACAATGAAACATAGTACCTTTGGCAACCGCATCACATAAGTCTTAGCACTTTTAGTCCCTTCTAAATGACTTGTACTTGAATAACCTAAATATTTCCCTTCCCTTCTTAAAAAAATTAAGAAAATAAAAGGGATCAATGCCAGTAGAAATATAGGATTTTCCAGATTCAATATTTTTTAGCTCCTGTTTTTTGATTCACCTTAACGCGGCTAATAATAGCCCCGCCTCTTAGCCTCTTTTAGAATCTCCTGTACCCCATCCATTGCCTTCTTAATCGTATCTCTATTGATATCACCAAAGATTACTCCGTCAAATGATTTAAGTACATTGTCTGCGGTGCCTACTATCTCCTCTGCCATCTTTTTATCCCTGATTATATAAATAAGTTTTGCTGTAGTTACTGAACGTACTAAGTCTCTGCGCATCTCCTTCAATGCACCCAGAAACCCTCTCAACGTACAATCAATATTAACAATAGACTGTCGCAATTCATCATCTCCCACCTCACTGTCAAAACCGGCAATCAGTTCTTCCAGCCTCTCCGCATATGTGAGAGGAGACATTGCCATCCTCTCTCTAATTATTGCAGACATCCGGTAAACGATCTTCTTTATCTCATTTGCCACAAGAGCGAGTATAATGACAACCCCCATAATAACCGGCAGGTGACTTTTCAACCATATATCCTTTTGCGAATAACCAAGCGGTCCCTTTGCCCTTTCGAGAGGAACGTCAATTTTTTTTAATAAGCTATTGATTAAAACAGGGATTGCCGGAGTAGCTATTCTCTGAATCGCAGGCGATTCCCCTTCCTCTCCCTGTCTGACGCCTGCCTCGCGCTCGTCACAATACAACACCGGCATTGAAGGGATTTCAAAATTCTCTGCTTTATCTGGCAACTCATAAATTGAGAGCTCATATTCTATAGTAGTTTTTTTTAATTTGCCTTCCGCTTCTTCTTTAATCCTGAAATTTATTAAATCAAACGGACTTAGATTGAGTTGTTTCATATTCTCTTCCAGTATCTTCACATACTTCTCATGCCAAATCGTAAGTGTGTATTTAAGTGTATCCCCAATATCAATCACATCTCTATCCAGCTCTGTCTCTACAAGAATGGGAACCTTCTTTAATGCCATAGTGGAGGTTTGTACCTGCCCGAAACTCTTATTTGCCTCGTCGGTATACGATATTAAAAATGCGGGTACCGTGTATATCCCCATTTCCGCATCATCAGGTAAGGAGAGGATGTATGTTATAACACTGAAATCACTATCATTATTAAATATCTGTCTCTCCCCAACTGTTACCTTTTCTATCCTGAAAGGAGAAAGATCGACCGTATTAAATTCTTCCACATCTACCCTTACTCCCAGCTTCCATATCAACTGCAGGGTTAAATGTATCATTTTACCGGTGACAAACCGATAATCTTTCACAAACAGCCATAGCTCAGCTGCCGCATCCATTTCAGGGATAAGTGTATCTATATCGAGTGGTTGGACAGAATCTCCATACTCCTGTTCTCCCCCGTAACCTGTTTGCTGAGCCTTACAAGTGTCAAAAGACATAAGGAACACAAACGCACACAAAAACGTTATAAACAAAACTCTTTTCATCTCTTTATTCTGCTTCTCCGCCTTATCCTCTTATCAAAAAAATCTGACAGGGAGCTTACCCATTGCTCTTCGTCCTGATCAGTCTTCAACGTTAGGTGTCCAAGATTAAGTTTATTAAACAAATTAATGTGTTGTTGATTTACAATGAGATCCTGAGACAAATCAAGATACTTCACACTCTGAGTTTCCAAATCCTTTACCGCCACAAAACCTCTTGTCTTAGGAAGTGATTCCTCCCTTATGTCAGATATAATTATCGGAATAACATCATGTTTTTTAACAAGGGATTTTAACGAGCTTTCGTAATCAAACGGCGCAAAGAAATCAGATAATACAAATACAAGTGACGGCGTGAACCGCATACTATTCAAAAACTTAAATGCACAGTCGATATTCGTACGCCTGCCTTTAACTTTGTCATTCATCGCATTTCCGGCCAATCTTACACCTTCTTTCTGACCGGCCTGTGGAGGGATATAATTCTCGACTTTATCCGTAAACGATATGAAGCCTACAAGATTACCTGTTTCTGTTGCAGATTTGACGAGGATGGAGATTATGGAAGACTGAATTTTCTCTTTAGTAAAATGTGCCGTACCAAACTTTGTTGACCCACTTCTATCAATCAAGAAAAATATGTTGGCCCTTTTGTCTACCAACTTTAATCTAACATGTAAGGCCCCAGTCCTTGTAGTAGCTTTCCAGTCAATAGACCTGAACTCATCACCGGGCTGGTACTGCCTCAACTCATCAAGCTCAATCCCTCTTGTTGAGTTTATGTAACTGGAAAAAGAACCTTCAAAAAGATTAGCCACCATTCTCTGTAAATGTAGTCTTATCTTACTTCTCAATAAATTAGTTCACTCCGTTCACTTGCTTTTTTGTCATTCTCATATGGATAACATGTTGGCGAACAAGGTTTGCCAGAAGAACATTAAATTTAAGAATCTGTTTCCAGAATGGGCACCTTTTTCAATATCTTGCTTACTACATCATCCGGATCAATTCCCTGAGACTCGGCCTCATGCGTTAAAATTACCCTGTGCCTTAAAACGGGGTAAGCCATCTTATGAATGTGTTCCGGCAGGACGATGTCACTCCCTGATAGAAAAGCATAAACACGTGCAGCCTTTGCCAGGTAAATTGAAGCACGAGGTGAAGCACCATACATAACCATGTCGCTTATGTATCCGTCACCATCAAAACCCGGCCTTGTCGCCCTTACGATACGTGTCGAATATTTCAGTATTTCTGAGTCTTTATGTATTGGGATTTTTTTTGCGATGAAATGCCTCAACGAAATTATTTCATCCGGATGTAAAACCGCATTCAGTTCCGGTTCGTCGTCACCTATCTGTCTCTCCGCTATCTCTCTCTCCTCATCATAAGAAGGATACTCAACCCTTATCTTGAACATAAACCTGTCAACCTCAGCTTCAGGCAGAAGATAGGTCCCGGATATCTCTATCGGATTTTGAGTTGCAAGGACGATAAACAACTTTTCCAGCTCAAAAGACTCTCTGCCTATCGTTACCTGTTTTTCCTGCATACTCTCAAGTAACGCACTCTGAACCTTTGCAGGAGCTCTGTTAATCTCATCAGCCAATAGCAAGTTAGTAAAAACCGGTCCTTTCTGGACAGCACTTTTCCTTGTTACAGGGTCACACAATTCAAACCCTGTAATATCACTGGGTATCAGATCGGGAGTAAATTGTATCCTCTGAAATTTCGCGTCAATCGCCCTTGACAGGGTCTTGATTGTTATAGTCTTCCCCAGCCCGGGATAACCTTCCAACAGAATATGACCATCAGCGAAAATAGCAATGATGATCGCCTCAATCATATCATCCTGACCTACGATAACCTTCTGTATCTCTTTTTTAATACCTACATACTTCTCTTTTATATATTGAACATCTTCAAATTCTTCAGTTTTTATTTTTTTAGCCACCTCTTGTTTCTCCTGTGATGAATATCTCTGAGACTTTAGGATTTTTGATTAGAGCAATTCCGGATCATTATTAATTCATGGGCAGTAATTATATAATAATTAGTTTTACTGTCAATCATGATTAAATCGCCCATCACGACAAGAAACGTCATTACTCTGTCATTCCCACAATCTGTTAAGCGGAAATCTAGAAACACCAAGTTAAGTGGAAACCAGATTCCAATTTTCATGGGAATGGTACAAGGCAACCTTTGATCCTATACATTGAATTAGTTCTTGACGGCACAGGATGCATCGTTAAAATAACACGTTTTTAATAATACTTTGTTAATTAAGGACTATAAATATGACTAACGGAAGAATAGGAATAATTGGCGGCAGTGGTTTATATAATATTGAAGGAATAACAGATGTTAAAAATATAAGATTAGAAACGCCTTTTGGTGACCCATCTGATCTATTTATCACCGGGAATCTGGAAGGGAAAAGTGTTGTCTTCCTCCCACGACACGGAAAGACTCACAGTATATTGCCATCGGAGTTGAATTTTCGTGCAAATATCTATGGCATGAAGAAACTTGGAGTCGAGAGGATAATTGCTGTCAGTGCTGTAGGGAGTATGAAAAAAGAGATCAAACCTCTGGACATAGTGATCCCTGATCAGTTCATTGATCGTACACAAGGCAGAATAGGCACCTTTTTCGGTGATGGAATTGTAGGGCACGTAAGCCTTGCTGATCCGGTCTGCTCAGTCCTTGCAGATACGCTATACAAAGCAGCAAACAGTGCCGGAGCTACCGTCCACAAAGGAGGAACTTACGTATGTATAGAAGGCCCTCAGTTCTCTACAAGAGCAGAATCATTAACCTATCGCCAATGGAATGTAAGTATTATTGGAATGACAAACCTGCAGGAAGCCAAACTGGCCCGTGAAGCGGAGATATGCTACAGCACACTAGCACTTTCCACCGATTATGACTGCTGGCATGAAGGAGAGGAAGATGTTACTGCGGAAATAGTCCTTCAAAATATCATGAAAAACGTTGATACAGCCAAGGCCATCATTAAACATGCCATCCCAATGATTGAAGGTGAAAGAGGTTGCGGATGTGCCAACGCGGCAAGTAACGCCATTGTAACGCATAAAGATAATATTCCGAATGAAGTGAAGGAACGGTTGAGTGTTATATTTGGAAAGTATTTATAGAGAAAACTGTTCTCAAAATTATTATCGCACTTATACTTTATTTGTTTCCTGTCAATATATAACAACTAGATACTGAGATAATTTCAAGAAGTTATCTACAATACGACATCTTTACCAAGCTATATATTTCGATAAAACCCTTTCTTTATTCTTTGCGGAACAGGTTCATCTTTATATCTTTTCATCTGTTTTTCAGGCTCCCTATTATCAGGAAATAAACACTGCTTTTTGTATTTTATGACACTGGAGAGTTACAACCTCAACAGATCCGTTTTGATCTTTACTACTACCTTTTTTACAAACCCGGGAGAGTCCCCTACAGAGACACCCGGCATGTGGGCATCGTGTGGGAAAAAGGCAATAAATATTCCGGGTATTAAGTGAGAAATTGTCTTCCGACTTTCTGTCTTTCCGTATAACGTAACGTCCTTCTCCGGATCGTATGGTGTATCAACGGTAAGCTCGATTAATGCTGTAGACTCGACAACCTCCTGACCTTCAAGAAGGCACTGAATGTCAATATACTCCCGATGCGCCTCAAATTTGTGAGGTTTTTTCGTATTGTAACTTGCGATTATCGCATAAATGTCATCGCCCCGAATCTCATATTTCGTCTCTTCAGCACTCGGTGTCATTGTACCAAGAAACGCGAATGCAGTGTTCCAGGCAGAACCATAGGGGTAATAATTACAATACTCCACTCTGTCGATTATCAATGAGAGCTCCTTGTGGTGTGAAGCGTAGTAGGTTGTTTAATAATAGCATCATAATACTCAAGTAATTATTGAAATCAAGTGGAAAAAGATACATAACTCCGGTTTAATTAAGCAACCAGTAAAACTACTCATTTGACACATCTTATCATATTGTATTGAAAAACATACTAAGGCATGCTAATATTACTTTCGTACAATAATTACATGAATAACTTACAGGACATGAACTATGTTTGGAAAAAAGAAAAAAAGAAATCAGGAACCATTTATTCAGAGAAATGCGGAGTATTCTGTACCGGCAGAAGCTAGCAAGAGAGAGATTGAAGACGGAAATGGACCGGAAATAAGGACACTATCGGCCAGACTATCATCAGATACCCAAATTGAAGGGACGATCAAATTTGACGGAAGCATGAGGATTGATGGAAATGTTAATGGAGAAATATCAAGTAATAACGGAGAGCTCGTTGTCAGTGAGTCGGGGGTCATTAACGCAATTATTACGACAAAAAGTGCCGTTATTGATGGACGGGTTGATGGAAATATCATTGCGTCTGATAAAGTAGTGCTTAAGCAAAAAGCGCATCTTATTGGTAACCTGCAGGCTAAAACCTTAGTTATCGAAGAAGGAGTCGTTTTTATCGGACGATGTAATGTAAACCCTGGAGGAGCAAAAATTGACAACGTCGTCAAGAAAGACCAACTAAAAACTGATCACATTCAGCAGAAAAACTTCAGAACTAATGAAAGAAATACGACTAAATCTTCCCGCTGAGACTTAGTCTTGGCGAACATGATATGGTTAAAAAAAACAATAGAATTCTAATGGAGTCAGGTATTCAGCTTGAGTTAAGACAATTGAACAAAGGATGTCTCTAGCAACTAAATAATATCATCTTACTTTGCGAACCGGGCGGACAAAAAGAAGACCAACATCCCCCCAATCTACGTAACCGTCGTCAAAGTATACACGCCACATACCACCCGAACTACAACTGTCACCGGTCCAGATCCATCTTTGCTTTTTATCAAACGCAGTATCTATATATAGGTTGCCATTTTTCTCACTGGCTTCAAGTAACGACGACGCCTCTTCTACCGTCGGTACCCTCCAGTCATAAAATCCGGCATAACCCTTACTATTCAAACCCCTTACCCATTTCTTTACCTCTTTCCTTTTCATGTATTCGTATGAGCCGGATGGATGCCACATTAAGCCGGTTGCGTGGTCTATTACCACTTTGTTGTCATCGATTGTCTCTGTTTCAAATTCATGCGGTATTGTACTATGACCGTAAAAACCCCATGCCTTCTTTCTGCGTATGGAAATATTTGACATTGACTGAACTTGTGAAACTGTTAAATTCAGATAGGAAGAACGGAGCTCCTTCAGTGGCAGCTCCCCTTCCGCTACCAACAGTTTAATCCGAATTGGAAGAAATATGAAGGAGAAGACTAAGATGTTAATCAGTAAGCACTTTCTCATATTATTCTAAAATAATTGTAGACTTAGAGTTTAAAAATAATGTTCTCAGCGACAAAACCGGAATGATCATTTTACTTCTGGGGTTGTTATTGCAGTGGCGCTCATTTGAGTCTCCGTACCTGGGCCGGCATCATTTCTACCTTTTGCTTTTTCTATCAAATCAAGCTTTGTTTTGTCGTAGTCGGTGTCAGAGATGATATCTTCGTACCGGAGAACATTTAATTCATTAAGTTTCTCAACAATGTTTATTTTGTATTTGGTTTTCATGATATAATCTTCTTCCAGCATATATGTATAGTTTGTATCGAAACCCAGTTTCTCAATACACAGTTCTGAGACCGCGTCAACGACCTCTTCCAGTTTTTTCTTCAGAAATTCTGCATCTGTATATACCATGTCTACCAGTTCAACCGTCTTCATCCCTATCTCTGTTCTGGCCTGTACAATATCTCTCCATATAACCGTTCCTTGTGACGTAGTCATCTTAACATCTATCTTAATAAAGGCATACGGATCAGAAAAAATTCCGGGGTCTTTTATACCAAACGATAATACGTCTGTTTCAAGTATTGTGTCAATGCCAAATTCGGTGCCTACTTGCACATAATCCTTTACTTCTTTATCTTTTTTCTCCATCAGTTGCCATAAGGTTTTGTTATTCAGAATACTTTCTTGTGGTACTACATGGAAATAGGAACACAGTTGAAATTTGGTATTAAGTTTTTCACATAATACATCACCAATGTTCAAGTCAAATATTATCTCATTAAAGGCTGCTGCGTCTTCTTTATTCGTATAATTCTTAGCTAACAGCATCATCAACTGTGGTATGATCGCCGGTCCACAAACTAACGACGAAATAAACATTTCATCATTTCTGATGTTTACGTCCATTTGCGGGCTCTCGGGATAATGCAATATTACCAGCTCATTTACAAACTTTGAGTATTCCTTTCTATATGGTATCTGCGATATATTTGTCGTTTTACAACCCGCAAACATTAATACGCTTATTAAAAGACAGACATAATATTTTTTTGCCATTTGATGAAAACCTGTTCATTTAATAGAATGCGTTATAACTGAATACTAAAACCGTCCACTACCGCAGCGTTTTTCTGAATAGTACTTAACTGCATAGGCAAATACTAATTCAATAATTTCCTGCTTTGACTGAGTCATATCTCGTAGCAATCTCAAATGTGCCCCAAACGGTAAGACAGGAACGGCAATTATATGCTCTCTGTTATTGAGGAATGCTCAGACTTTTTCTTTGGGTTTCTGATGCAGGTTCTGCTTTTTCATATTTAATCTTACTAAGTTCTATTTTTATTTCCTGTAAATTTGTCAGAATTTTATTCAAATAGTCTTCTTTATCAGTCTTTTTGTGGCAACCGTCAAAGAACTTAATAGATTTCCTGTAATTTATCACACCTTCGTTTACCGTTTCTTTTTCTATATAAAGGTTTCCAAGCTTACGATAGGCACTGGCAATCTGGAGAGCGGTATCAATAGATTCCGGTCGATAGTGCAACGCACTTAAAAGATACTCTAAGGCTTTATTGTAATTTGCAATTTTTGCATCAATAGGCATATTGTTCATGTTTTCATTCAACGCCCTGTAGCCCTTACCAACCCAGTATATATATGGTGTCTTTGTCAGCCCTCGTGGAAGCGTAATGGGCTCAACTACCTTTTCTTTCCAATTCTGATAAATCGGGATACTATAGACCATTATAGTAACATCATATTCAACATCTTTTCTGAGGATTACTAATGACGCCTCGACTTTTTTATCTTTTATCTCTTTTGAAATTTTTACATAATCGGGTAAGGATTTTATTTTCTCACCTTCAATTTCAAGTACAATGTCGCCTTTTATTAATCCCGCTTCAAAACCCGGGCTTCCGGACTGCACCTCAACAATTTTTAAACCCTCCTTTTTCTCAGAAAAAATCATTCCGGAAAAGATTGATTGTGCGTTAACAGGTGAAATAAAAGTGCTCAAAGAAATGATAGTAATAAAGAATAAAACATATAATCTCATGTTATTTCAAACCCCTTGTCTATTAAGTTTCCTTACTGCAATATCGGCAATGAACAGAAAAAGAGCCAGGGGAATTAGTACACCTGCAAGACTCTTAAATATTATTATCTCCTCTTCTTCTACTATTATATCTTCCTTCTTCGGATTATACTTACCACCGGTAATCTCCGCAATATTTTTAAGCTGAGGAGTATTATTGCCTTGAACCGCATATTCAAGAGGTTTTGTGACTATTTTCTCAGGAACCAGCAATCCTTTTGTCTTAAAGTCTATTACCTTTCCATCCCTTATCCTTGATATTTTTAAATTATAAGTGCCCGGATTAATACCTTTCAATCCTGAGATAAATCTCTTTGGCGCGACCTGCTTCAGGAGAAGCTCCTGACCATTGCCGACATAGTCCGGTGATATTAAGCTGACTTCCAGCTTTGTATCATCTTCTAATAGAGATGACGATTCAATTTGCAAGGATATTGTATCATCATCAGTTTTGACCTTAATATCATAATTGGCTTTAGATATATCCCTCATAGACCATCTCACTACTTGAGACCAGAACTTATTAAACATTGACCAGTTAATCCACTGTGACGACCATCGCGCATTTGCATCAGACGCGTAAACGACTACTTTACCCAGACCGTATCTCCAATCCGCCAGGATAGGGTCAGTTTTCCCCATTATGTTTGTTACCAGTGGGACTTCTACATCTTCTTTTGCTTCTGTGATTGTGTGCCCTTTTAGCGGTGGAAACTGTTTTTCATAAATACCTTTCAATATCTGACTTTCCTGATTGATTGTCGGGTAAAAATGCTCTTCGTGAAAATCTGATTGTGATACAAAAAATTCCGAGTCCTTTATTATTAACCTTGGCAATCTTATTATGTCCTCTATCTGATAAAATTGTCCTTTTGTCTTTATTGCAATATCTTCCAGTAGTGTTGTATTCACGAGCCACGTTCCAAGGGCAATGGTTGAAACTGTTATATGCGCCTGCTGAAACCTACTGATCATTTGATTATAATGGTAATATATGGATTTTGTATTTCCATCAGAGAGCAAAATAATATGATTTACCTTCGCATTCTTTTGCCTGATTTGCTGATAGGCAGCATCCATGGCAGGAAATATATCCGTTCCTCCATCCGCATTTAACATACTCAGTTTTCTGATGATTTCTTTCTTCGCTTCCTCATTAGATTTGAGTTCAACAATTGTATATGGGGATGTATCAAATGCAATAATGCCAAAATTGTCATTCTCTTTCAGCTGCTTGATCAATTCAATTGATGCCTTTTTGGCAAAGAGCATTTTCTTCCCCAACATACTCCCTGATTTGTCTATTATTAAGATTATGGAAAGCCTTGATTTCTTCTCTTTTTTAGGCGGTTCCCCGCCTATTATCTTAACAGGCAGTATTTTCTCTATTTTAGTACCTGAATATCCACCGTCAGCCGTGATGTTTGTACCACACGTCATCACAAAGCCTCCTCCATAATCCTTTACGTATTTTTCTATTAACACCATCTGTTCATCACTGATTAACTCTTTTGAAACATTAGAGAAGATTATACTATCATATTTAAGATATTCCTGAAGCGTTTTCGGTATCTGGTCCGGCTTTTTTATCTCCACATCAATTGTTTTATCTACCAAGGCATCAGGCAGATACATTTTCTGATTTTCAGTACCGTTAATATACAACAGTCTCGTCTTAGCAGAAACACTAACAAATGCGAACTTGCTGTTGTTTTCTTTATCTAAATCGAATCTGTCATCGTCAATACCTAACTTCGCATTAAACTTTATAAATCCTTTTTCTTCACTTTTATATGGAACCTCAAATACACTTATTCCGCTTTTAAATTCGGTGTCCCACTCTTTGAGAACACCGTCTTTGTTATGTATCTTTAAATTACCTTTGACCGCTCTATCATTTTTATTTTCAACAACAACTTTTACATTAATCATTTCACCTTCATTTATCTCCTCGGGAGCAACGATTTTTTTTATTAAAATTTCACCCGCTTCCCGGACATCGGGAGGGGATGCCACAAAAATCTTTACATCATTGCCTGCCGCCATTAAGGCTGCTTTTTCAGCTTCACCCAGGTTCTGATTCCCATCTGAAAGAAGAATTACCATTTTAGAAGAATCTTCGGGCATAATACCAAGTGTAGCCATTATGCCACTTGCAATATCAGTTCTATCCGTGCTGATGTTTGAATCTGTAATACTCCCAAGTAAATCCTCTAATTTCAGGTCTTCCGTGAGTGTTGGTGTAATAGCTCTTGATTCACCACCAAAAACCACCACTCCCTTCTTAATATTCTTGTCCAAACTGCCGCTTAAATCTTTTACATAGTTCCACATCCATTCTTTACCTTCCCATGTGATACTATCAGACATGTCCACCAAAAACACTGCACTGATTTCACGTTTCGATTCATCCTTTCTGCTGAGTCCTGCCAGTACAATGACTACAAGCAGGAACACCATAGATCGTAAAAACGCAGAAAGGATAATTTTTGAAAGTGATAAATGACGATAGACAAATATTGACACTATCCAAAAAACAGGCAGTGCATACAAAAACTTTAGATATCCAGGATTAGTAAATTGATATTCCAT
>JANLHC010000164.1 GCA_024654465.1 Candidatus Scalindua sp. | reverse complement strand
TAATTTAGGACAAAATTGGTTACAGAATTCTTGTATTGCTTAATCGAATCTGATATTTCGAGAGGGAAAACTACGGCAACGAAATAGTTGTTTCATTATTACTTTGAAGCACCTCATTTCACTTTCGTCAAAACGTATCTTTCCCGATTCATATTTTCAGTTTTGTATGTAGTCACCATTTCGCGGCTTTGCGCGCGGATCGTAAGGCCCTGAAAAGCGTATAAACTCTACAAACAGTTCTTTGTCGAAACAATTAAGCATCTTTTCTTTCATTTCCACTAGTGCGGCAAATGGTCTTATTGCCTTTGCATACGGCCTGTCAGTAGTCAACGCATCATATACATCTATTATACGGGCAATCTTGCCGCAGCGGTGTATTTCATCTTTCTTAAGCCCTCGTGGGTAACCTGTTCCGTCATAGTTCTCATGATGTTGTGATGTTACAATATATTCGTCAGTAAATCCATTTCCTGTTTCTTTTAAAATTTCAACACCCATTTCCGGATGTTTTTTGATCTCGTCAAATTCTTCTTTTGTCAATTTGCCTTTTTTGTTAAGAATGTCAATGCTGATTCTGGTCTTGCCAACATCATGCAGGAGGATGCCTGAACAAAAATGCTTTAAATCTTCATCTTCAAAACCCAGTTCCTTCGCAAATAAAGTTCCTACAGCTGCAACATTCACTGAATGGGTATAGGTATAATATTCATGTATTGCTATATTAAGCAGGCTGCGCGCGGCCCTGCCTTCCTGAAGAATATAATCAACCATGTTGTAAGCAAATGACTTAGTCCTTTTGATGTTGCCGGCTCTCGGATCATTGAAGAGGTCTTTAACCAGATTGGTGGCTGCACTATATACGATTTTTGTCCGCTCGTCTGGAGGAATCCTTGCGTCAGTTATAATTTTCTGAAAATTATTTTCCAGGTACTCATAATATTTCTGCTGATCATCCTTTTTAATAAACAATCTGCTGATATTCCTATCTAACAGCATTTTTCTTTTACTATTCTCAAAGATAGCGTCTCCTCTGCAATACAAAATATATCGGCTATCAGTGATTGTTTTCACAAATAAGTAAAGATCGCAACCAATTTGCGTATCAGTTCTTAAGCTGTTTGAGTTGATTGGTAAATAATTATGCATTTTGTTTCATTTTCAATAAAAAGTTTCTCGTCAAATTCATATTTTCAGCCATTTAGCTTGCCTTACTTCCTTGGTTTTTTACGTGGATCGTACGGTCCTAAAAAGCGTATGAACTCAATAAGTAACTCCTTGTCAAAGCAGTTGGACATCTTTTCTTTCATCTCCACAAGAGCGGCAAATGGTCTTATTGCATCCGCATACGATCTTTTAGTAGTTAATGCATCGTACACATCGATAATGCGTGCAATCTTTCCACGTGGATCAATCTCATCTTTTTTTAGCCCATATGGATAACCAGTGCCATCATCATTCTCATGGTGCTGTATGGTTATAATACGTTCCTCCTTAAACTCGGAACCTGTTTCATCTAAAACTTTTATTCCTAATTCGGGATGTTTTTTAATCTCCTCAAATTCTTCTTTTGTCAATTTACCATTTTTATTCAGGATATCAGTGCTGATCCTGGTCTTGCCAACATCATGCAGGAGTATTCCTGAACAAAAGCCCTTCAGGTCATCATCTTCCAATCCTATGCTTTTTGCGAATAAAGTTCCTATGGCTGCTACGTTTACTGAATGCGTATAGGTATAATATTCATGTATTGCTATTTTAAGCAGACTATGCGTTGCTTTGCTATCCTTAAGGACATAATCAACCATGTTATATGCAAACTTCTTGGTCCTTTCGATGTTTCCACTTCTTGGATCATTAAAGAGATCTTTTACAAGGTTTGTTGCGGCGCTATGTACGATTTTCGTTTTTTCGTCAGGAGAAAGCCTTGTATCAGATATAATATTTTGGAAATTGGATTCCAGGTATTGATAATATTTCTGCTGATCGTTTTTTGAAATAAAAAGCCTGCTGATATTTTTTTCCAGCAGCATTTCTCTTTTATTATTCTCAAAGACAGCATCTGCCTTGCAATATAATACATATCTAACCTCTATCGACGTCTTCGCAAGCATATAAATGTCACAGCCAACCGTAGTATCCGTTCTTAAAGCACTTGGGCTGATTGGCATATAATCCGGTGATATTTCGTATTCCATGCTATTTTTTATCTAAATTGAGCGATTTGAGTAGCCGCATCCTTTGCGTAACTTACGCGGAATACACATGCACCCATCGGATGATGGGGCACGCCCACCAAGGTGGGCGGCTACTATAACATATGGAATAGAAACGCTCAATTTAGGTTTTAATTGAATTAATTGTCAGGAAACTCTAATTCTTAATTGCGTCACACCTGCCTGCATCAGTAAGACTGTTGGATAATTATACAGAAAGTATAGGTTTTTCCGCAATATAGATGCCAAAAAGCCATTTAATCGTTTGTCAGTCATCTGCAATTAAAAGTATCACTTTGAAGTGAAGGCACCGGTTTTGAATTTTGAAATCTACCTGATCGCTTTTGTAAGTGATTATGTTGGTGGCGTTTATTGGTAGGCGCCTGCCAGGTCTCTATTGCAAATCAAACTGATGTATAAGCAAAAGATCAACCATCTTTATTGCATAATATTATGATAAAAATTAAACTTTTTATGAGAAATGATAATCATTGGAATTACCTTGACATTATATAGGTACTAAAATAAACTACAAATTGTATAAATCTTCACAGTTGCACCTCATTTAACTTAGGCTCCAGCAATTATTTACCACCACAGTAACACAGGGTTTTTGGTGGTTTTATAGCACAATTTTTCATATCTTCAAAAACCAGAAAGAATATGCAGAGAAAGAATAAAAAAAGATGGCCAATGATCGTTGGTATATCCATTGGTGGTGTAATTGGCGTACTAATTATCATCGTATCGCTCATCCCTACCATTGTATCCTCCGGCATGGTAAAAAATAAAATTATTAATAGCCTGGAAGCAGGTTTGAACCGTAAGGTACAGATTGATGATATAAATATGAGTTGGTCAAGTGGCCTTGACATAAAAAATATTCATATCAACGAGAGAGATGATCTTCCGGGAGATACATTTGTTAAGGTAAAAAGGATACTCTGTAATATTGATTTCGTGCCACTTATAAAAAAACAGATCAGAATAAATGATTTGATAATTGACAGCCCGGAGATTGTTATACAGAAAGATAAGCAAGGCTTGTTTAATTACGAAGACAAGAGGGTATCTATAGAACCAGGGCTCACGCCAGAAATAGTTGAAAAACCTACTCCTGGCGTAACCAGAAAACCAGTTGGGAAACCGATGCCTGCGTCTCTGGTTATTCCGGCGCTTTTGTCTGATCTTAAAATTAAAGCAAAAGTCAGCAACGGAAAATTCACGTTCATTGATCACCAATTGCAGGAAGAAACACGCATAAAGAATTTGAATACTACTTTAAATATTGACTCTCTGAACAAGCCAATTGAACTCCAGTGTGCCTTTGACATTGAAGCAAAAGGTGAAATAGAACACGCAGATATCTCCTTAAACGTTTCGCTGGCAAAAGACGGAGAGATTGATCTCGGAAATGCAAAGGGAACGTTTAACATGAAAACCGGTTTTGCCCTGATAACTACAGACTTTGATATGGCAAAATTCAAGGGTGAAGGTGGTACCGGTCTCGATTTCTCCATGAATGTCGATCTGAAAAAACTCACAGAAAATCTCGCAGGAATGCTTGGATTACCTAAAGGCATGCAGGTTGAAGGTACGATCAGTTCAAAGATTACTGCTGATGGGCAGCTTGAAAAGGCGATAGGTGTAGAAGGCAGTACAGAGATTACAGACCTTAAGATCTCTGGCGGGCCTCTTGGTGATACGCAGATACGGCAGTCGAGTATAAAATTAGTCCAGAACGCGGACATAGATATAATGAATGATAAGATTACAGTTTACAAGATTGGGATTGATTCAACTTTTATAGAAATGTTTCTGGCTGGTCTGGTTACCGAGTTAAAGAGTACAAGAGATTTAAATTTTAAGATCTTTCTGGATTTAGACATTACAAAACTAATGAATGAGGTTGGTGGGCTGCTGCCTGATGAAACGGAGATTGCGGGACGGCTGCAGTCAAATATAAACCTTAAAGGGCGGCAAAACATTGTGGACGTGCAGGGCAAAACAGAGCTAAAGGACCTTTATGTGAAGATGGGGGCGACTGGTCCAGTTAAGGAACCGGAAATTACTATAAACCATGACATGGTTTATGATCTGCAAAACAGTGACCTTGAATTAAGGAGCCTTAGTATGAATACGGGCTTTGCGGAAATAAAGGGTTCCGGTACTGTAATCAATAACCGAGAAATTGACTTAAATGTACTTCTGTCAAGTAATATTGAAAAGCTCACGCAGGGTCTCCAGGGCATTGTGTCACTGCCTGAGGGGTTGAGCCTTGATGGAGAGATAGATGCAGAAATCAATGTAACCGGTCACGCCGAAAAAGAGCTAAAGTTGGATGGAACAACTACATTAAGCAACATAAATGCGACCGGGGGGCCTCTTAAAAACAACACGATATCTGGTCTTGGCCTTAAACTTTTACATACGCTTGACTATAAGATTAGGGAAGATTCTGTGGATATTGAGAAAATGGATATAGAATCTGACTTCCTCAAAATGGAATCAAAAGGCGGAATCACAAGTTTAAGTAAGGAGATGAATATTGATTATGAGCTTTCCGTGAAAATGGACCTGGGCAAGATAACCGAAGAATTCGCCGGGATGTTTCCGGTGGATATTAACATGAGCGGTAAAGGTGTTGTTGATTTAGACATAAACGGAAAACTATCGGCGCAGGAGAATGAGAATATATACGAACAGATGAACTTCAATGGTAACATGTCTATGGATAGAATCATTTACGATGCATACGAAATAAAAGATTTTAAGACAGGGTTTACCATGGATGGTGGGTTCTTCACAACAAAGGATTTCTCATTTGCGCTGAATGATGGTCCGTGTACTGTATTGGTAAGTGCTGACCTTAAGGGGGAAAAACCTCCTTTAATTTTCGATATGAAATTATCTGGTGCAAATATTAACCAAAATATGGATATACTGGCGTACATCGTCCCTGTCCTTGCCGCACCGGAAGGCAAGTTATCAGGAAAACTAAATATGCAGCTCAAAGCAAAGGGCAATGGTCTGAACTGGCAGGATGATTTAAGTAAAAGTCTTAATGGCGAAGGTGAGATTGAGATCACCGATGGTTACATAAAGGGTGGCAAGGTAACATCCAAAATCCTCAATGCTGTAGGGGGGAGAGGGGAATACGAATTTGACAAAATCACTACCAGATTTGTTATCGAAGACAACAAGATATTAAACGATGATATCAGCGTCAACGGCAAGGAATTTGACATTGGTTTGTCAGGGTGGACTTCATTTGACGGACGAATAGAATATTCTGCTGATGCCGAGGCTCTGGGCAAACATTTGGGTGGTGATGCCAGGAAAATATTAGGAGCTTTAAGTGAGGGCTCAAAGTTGCCAATAGTAGTTACAGGGACAATAGACAACCCAAAACTTTCTTTTAAATGGCCAAAACCTCAAGAAATTGGTAATATTCTGCAAGGAATATTAGGAAGTTCTGGAGACTCAAAACCTCAAACCGAAAGCTCAGATACGGGGGAAAAAACGGAAACCGGAGAGGTAGTAAAAGAGGCACAACCGGTAGAGAAGAAAGAGGAAAATGACGTAGAGGATGTTGTAAAGAAGCTCTTTAAAGGCCTTTTTAAATAAAAATTATATTAAGCATATCCTTACTATTTCAAGATTATGAATTGGCTGGATTTCACATTGATCGGAGTCATAACAATGGGGACTCTGTTTGGGATAGTTACAGGTCCTCTCTGGCAGATTTACCGAATCTCTTCAGTTGCACTGTCTGTCGCCGCCGCCATCTTACTCCATAAACTATTAAGCAGTATCATAAAAGAGGTATTCAGCCCGAAGATTTCCAGTATATTAGGATATGCGGTTATCTTCGGTGTTACTTTGATTGTAACATATGCAGTAGGAAATCTATTCAGGAGATTTCTTACAAAAAGGAAATTTGGAATGAGCGGAAGGCTTATTGGAGGAGGTATCTCATTTACAAAAACCGTAATAATGTGTTGTGTGATTATAGCAGGAGTTTCGTTTTGGGGAAACATCCAGACAAAGGAAACAATTGATAAATCTCTGATCGCAAAAAACCTTGATAAAGGCACAAAAACGGTAATCCCTTTGTTTCCGCAGGAAATTAAAGATATGGCAATAGGCGGAAAAGAGATTAGCGAAGAGAAAGAAAATAGTGAAGAAAAACAAAAATAATTACTAAGGGGAATAATTAATGGCAAAGTTACAAAAACCAGAAAGTTCTGAAAAGGATAAGCCAGAGGTCGGGAAAAAGGATCAAGCTCTTGAAAGGGCAGTATCACAAATTGAAAAGCAATTTGGTAAAGGTTCAATAATGCGTCTTGGAATCGATCAGAAGCTTGATGTACCAGCAATATCAACCGGGTCGCTCTCTCTGGACATGGCCCTCGGCGTTGGCGGAATGCCGCGCGGAAGAGTAGTGGAAGTGTTTGGACCTGAATCTTCAGGAAAGACGACCCTGACTCTTCATGTTATTGCCAATGCACAGAAACTGGGAGGTACTGCCGCTTTTATCGATGTTGAACATGCCCTTGATCCGGATTATGCAAAAAGGCTTGGGGTAAACCTGGACACTTTGTTGGTTAATCAGCCGGATGCCGGAGAACAGGCACTGGAAATTGCAGAGCTTTTAACGAGAAGTAATGCCGTTGACGTTATTGTTGTAGACTCTGTCGCCGCCCTCGTACCAAGGGCTGAACTTGAGGGGCAGATGGGCGATTCACATGTCGCGCTGCAGGCCAGATTAATGTCGCAAGCGCTCAGGAAACTCACTTCTGTAATCTCTAAATCGAATACATGTCTTATCTTTATCAATCAGATTCGTGAAAAAATCGGAGTGATGTTCGGTAACCCGGAAACAACTCCCGGCGGAAGAGCGCTAAAGTTCTATTCATCTGTTAGAGTTGACATCCGCAGAATCGGGAGTATTAAGGATGGAGAACGTATTATTGGAAATAGGGTTAGAGCTAAAATCGCAAAAAACAAAGTGGCCGCGCCATTCAGGAAGGCTGAATTTGACATAATGTTCAATCAGGGCATTTCCAGGTCTGGTGATGTTGTTGACCTTGGCGTTGAAACAGAGGTGATAGAAAAAAGTGGTACATGGTTCTCGTATGGAGAGATACGGCTGGGACAGGGAAGAGAAAACACCAAAAAATTTATTGAAAGTAAGCCGGAACTATTTGAAGAAATTGAACAGGCAGTCATCAAAAAGACGGCAGAAACTAAATGAAACGCATTGACTCATAGTATAAAACATAGTAAGATTAAGGATTAAATTAAGATTTCGTAGTTTAAATACATTAGATATAGAGGTGACAAAATGATTGGTATTTCAAAGTTGTATTGTGGCACGGTAGAACCTTCAGACGCATTAAGGTATGGCAGGGATTCAGGTAAATTACCCTCACATCTTCTACAATTTTCCAAAGACAAGAAGCCGGTAGTTGTGTGGAATGTGGGGCAGAGGTGCAATCTTAAATGCGTACATTGCTACTCTCAATCTAAAGATATTGAATATACAAATGAATTAAATACTAAGGAAGCGAAGGCTATGATTGACGGCCTTGCGGAGTACGGCGCTCCGGTACTTCTCTTTTCAGGCGGTGAACCATTGATGAGGGAAGATTTGATGGAGCTGATAGCATATGCCAAAGATAAAGGTTTGAGGGCCGTTATAAGTACAAACGGAACGATGATTACAGAAGAAAAAGGGGAAGAATTAAAAAAATTCGGGCTTTCCTATGTTGGAATAAGCCTTGACGGTTTAAGGGAAACAAACGATAAATTCCGTGGTATTGAAGGTGCTTTTGATGATGCTTTACAGGGAATCAGGAACTGCCTGAAGTTAGGGATTAAAGTTGGGCTCCGCTTTACTATAAATAAGAGAAACGCACAGGACATTCCCGGAATATTCGATCTCATTGAAAAAGAAGGGATCCCAAGGGTCTGTTTTTACCATTTAGTTTATTCCGGCAGAGGTTCCAGATTGGTGGAAGAAGATTTGACACATGAGGAGACTCGTAAAGTTGTTGACCTCATTATTGATAAAACTAAAGAAGCTCATGACCGTGGGAACCCGTTAGAAGTTTTAACGGTAGATAATCATGCCGATGGTCCATATATATACCAGAGATTGCTTAAGGAAGATCCAAAGCGTGCGGCAGACGTACTTGAACTGTTAAAGTGGAACGAGGGGAATAGTTCCGGACACGGCCTTGCCTGTGTCAGCTGGGATGGCGCTGTGCATCCTGATCAATTCTGGAGAGAACATACATTCGGAAATGTGCGTGAACGAAAATTTGGTGAAATCTGGGAAGATAAATCAAATGATCTTCTGATGAAACTGAAAGAGAAAAAGGATTATGTTACCGGTCGATGTTCCAAGTGTAAGTGGCTTGACATATGTGGTGGTAACTTCAGGGCGCGTGCCGAGTCTGTCCATGGTGACATCTGGGAACCTGATCCTGCATGTTATTTAACCGATGAAGAAATTGGTTTGCTTGCAGATGTGCCTTTAGTGGTCGAATAAATTATAAAAGCCCATGTTTCCTTTATAAAATGGAGACATAAACCTATGAATACGTTAGAGTTTGCATACTTGATTCTTGTTAATAATTTTTCTACTCTCATCAAATCTTAAAAAAACAATTTCCTGTTATCTTTTGCGTGAAGAATTAGAAATTAAATCCCAAGAAGATAAAAAGGGTTACTCATGACGAAAGATGAACATATTGATTATTGGCTTAAAAGCGCGGATCGTGACTTGAGCGCTGCGAAGAGTCTTTTCCAGGCTAAAAAATATGATTGGTGCTTATTTATAGGTCACTTGGTACTAGAAAAGGCTCTGAAGGCAATTTTTGTTTATGCCAATGAGAATAAGGTTCCTCCTAAAACGCACAATCTTGTAAAACTAGCAGAAGTATCATCGCTAGATTTGACAGACGAGCAAAGAGTTTTCTTAGGTGAAGTTAACGACTTTAATCTTGAAACTCGCTATCCGGATTATAGATTTGAATTTTATAATAGCTGTACTAAAGGATTTACTGACAAATATTTGATTAAAATCAAGGAATATTATAAATGGTTAAAATCCCAGATAAAGTAACAAAGATAATAGATAAATATTTGGTAGCTTTGAATGATAATAATATTCCTGTTAAACAAGCAATTCTCTTTGGAAGCTATGCAAAAGGTAATTATGATACTTGGAGTGATATAGATTTGGCTCTTGTTTCTGAAGTATTTGAGGGTGTTCGTCTTAAAGATCGTGGTAAAATAAGATTAATAACACTTAATGTAAGTAGTGATATTGAAGTGTTGCCTTACAATCCAAAAGATTTTAATACTGATGATCCATTTGTAAAAGAAATAATGGAAACAGGAATAAGAATCAAATAAAACATTCTTCCGTAATTTAGTATCTAAATCACCTTCTTTTATCAGGTGGTCTATGACGTTGTTAACATCCTCTCCGATTAACGGGCATATAAAAAACTCCTTTGACATTTTAATAATTGCCTCTCAGGCGATTTATTAAAGCAAGTAAAACAGACGCAGTAGGGTATCTTAATGCCGGATTTAATGTCAAGGAGAAAATATGGAATAAGATAATTGGCCGGATCTGCCTCTTATTTCCCGGAATTTCTGATTGATAATTTCTTCCTCAATATCTCCTTTTCCATAGACATGAGGATGAAATAGTGCTCTACGACGTGCTTGGGTAGTTCGTTGATTAAGGTAATAAATCCACTCTTACTTGGACGTTTAAT
>JANLHC010000160.1 GCA_024654465.1 Candidatus Scalindua sp. | reverse complement strand
AAAATGTGAGGCATGTGATGTCCATACCCCACTGATATACGATGATCTGGTTGGCGAGAAGAGAGAAAATAAGGAAGTCCCGTTTGAAGAGAGATACGCTGAACTGGATGAATATGAAAAATTGGGTGAAAAGGAGAAATGGGAATTCTGGCAAAAACAGTTTGCAAAATGCATCAAGTGCTATGCCTGCAGCAATATTTGCCCTCTCTGCTTTTGTGACAGATGTATAGTTGAAAAAAACCAGCCTCAGTGGATAGACCCAAGCGCGCATCCGCGCGGCAACCTCTCATGGAACGTTACAAGGGCGTATCATTTAGCCGGTAGATGTATTAATTGTGAGGAGTGTCAGAGAGTATGTCCTGTAGACATCCCTCTCAATCTCCTGAACAAGAAGCTCGCCAAAGAAGCAGAGAAGAGTTTCAATTACAGACCGGGCTATAATATAGACGACGAACTCGCAATGTCTACTTACAAAGAAGATGACGATCAGGATTTCTTCAAATAAAACAATTACCCTAAAAATTTAATCATATATTTTCAATATAGATTGTGGAAAAACTCTTAAATAAAAACAATTTTGATTCTTTAATAACCGGTTTTAAAAAACAGGGTTACAAGACTATTGCTCCAAAGAAGGATAATAGACTTGTCACGCTGGACGAGATCCAGGATGCAAATGAAATCTCCCTTGACCATGTTATTACCAACAATTCCATTAAAGAATATTTTCTTCCAAAGACAGAAAAGATCCTTTCTTATACAATTGACAAAAACAAAGTTGAGATGGAAGAGCCTGAGGGGTTTGCGGTCAAGTCTGTAATTTTTGGATCAAGACCCTGTGATGCTTTCAGTCTACCGGTCATGGATAAGGTATTTAACTGGGATTGCGTTGACAAATTCTGGGTAGAAAGAAGGGAAGCCGTTACCATAGTAACTATTTCGTGTGATAAGTGCGATAGTTACTGCTTCTGTACATCTGTAGGTCTCGCCCCGGATGCAAAGCAAGGCAGTGATGTACTGCTTACCAAAATCTCCAATGATGAATATTTAGTTGAAACTGTAACCGAAAAGGGTGAAAACCTTGTAAAGGAACTTGAATCCGTTTTTTCAGACCCGCCTTCAGGAACACCTGACCGACAGGTTGCAACAGTCGAAAAGAAATTTGACATTACAAAAGTAAAGCCGTGGCTTGATGAAAATTTTGAACACGATGTATGGGATGATTTTTCAAACAAATGTATTGGCTGTGGAGCTTGTACATTTGTTTGCCCTACGTGTCACTGTTTTGATATTGTCGATGAATGTACGATGACCAAAGGAGACAGGGTCAAAAACTGGGACGGATGCCAGTTTAAAATGTTTACCATGCACACATCCGGACACAATCCAAGATCCACACAAGGTATGCGGTGGCGACAGAGGATTATGCATAAGTTTAAATATTATGTAGAAAAATTTGACAGTACTCTCTGTGTTGGATGTGGAAGATGTTCACGTGTTTGCCCTGCAGACATGAATATATCTGAAATGCTTGAAATAATTGAAACCGAAGCCGGGAAATCGAGAAATAAGGAATAAAGATGGACAATATATACAGACCATATCTCATGACTATCAGTGATATGATAGATGAAGCGCCTGGCGTAAGGACATTCCGGCTTAACTTCTCAGACGAAGAAGAAGGTAGGAATTTTAAATTCCAGACAGGGCAGTTCGGGCTGTATTCAGTGTTTGGTGCCGGCGAAAGTACCTTCTGCATTGCTTCATCACCCACGAGGGAAGGCTACATTGAGTGTACCTTCAGAGAGGCGGGACGGGTTACCAAAGCGTTAAGAGAGTTGAACATTGGAGATACTTTAGGGTTCAGGGGGCCATACGGCAATGTGTTTCCGATAGAAAAATGGGAAGGCAAAAACCTTGTGTTTGTTGCAGGCGGAATTGCATTACCTCCATTAAGATCAGTTATCTGGAATTGTCTCGACCTTCGTGATAAATATAAAAATGTCACGATTATATATGGAGCAAAAACAATTCGTGACCTGGTATACAAAAATGAACTTAAGGAGTGGGATGCGAGGGATGACGTTAATCTGGTTACTACTGTTGACCCGGGTGGAGAAACACCCGAGTGGACAGGTAAAGTAGGCTTTGTTCCAACAGTTGTGGAAGAGACGGCACCGGACAGTAATGATACAATCGCTATCGTATGCGGTCCTCCCATTATGATTAAGTTTACGTTACCTGTACTGGAGAAACTCGGTTTCAAACAAGACAAAGTTTACACCACTCTTGAGAACAGGATGAAATGCGGTCTCGGAAAATGCGGCAGATGTAACATTGGTTGCACTTATGTTTGTAAGGAAGGACCGGTCTTCACTGCTGAAGAAATAAGTAAGATGCCAGATGAATTCTGA
>JANLHC010000179.1 GCA_024654465.1 Candidatus Scalindua sp. | reverse complement strand
GGTAGATAATTCTGATGAAGGATTTATCAGTGCAGATGATATTAAGAGTGCTATCAGATCAAATACGAAATTGATCGTCTGTACACACGCATCTAATGTATTGGGAACTATCCAGCCCATAAGGGAGATAGGGGAGGTAGCTCGCGAAAGAGATCTTGTTTTTATGGTTGATGCGGCACAAACTATGGGCGTATGTAGCATTGATGTCGAAGAACAATATATTGATATGCTTGCTTTTACCGGACACAAGGGGCCTTTTGGTCCTCCAGGTAGCGGTGGATTATATGTAGGTGATAGGGTAGAACTGAATCCATGGAGAGAGGGGGGTACAGGATTTGAACCGGAAACTCCCTCCCAACCTGATTCATTGCCATATAAGTTAGAGAGTGGAACTCCTAATTCAGTTGGGATAATCGGTCTGAAAACAGGTATGGAGTTTTGTATTAAGGAAGGTATCGACAAGATAAGACAACACGAACGCAAACTTACTATGAGATTGATAAATGAATTTGAGTCTGATACAAAATTCGAGATTTATGGATGTTTGGATGAAGATCGAAAGGTGGGGATTTTATCAGTCAATATAAAAGGATTACAACCCGGTGAGGTTGGTGCTATTTTAGATAATAATTTTAATATAGCTGTTCGGTCAGGTATGCATTGCGCTCCTTACATACATCGTGCAATTGGGACATTTCCGGAAGGAATGGTAAGGATAAGTCCTGGTTATTTTAACACTATGGAGGAAATTGAAGAAACTATCTCTGGTCTGAAAGAAATAGCAGACAGCAGCAGTTAGATACCTGAAGCTAAATTACTAGAAAAACTCACTATTGCAGACGAGCTTTTCTATTGTATCATTCACCGAATGCGTAAACCTTCCAGTCAGTACTTCCTATATATACAGTACCGTGTGAGTCGATCGATGGAGATGAAAGTATTGGAAAACGTGATACATTATGCTCTTCTTTTAATGTGCCATCAGGGTTAATGGCATATAATATACCGTTCCACGAACCAACGAAAATTATTCCATCAGCACTTACCGTGGCTGATGAAGTTATTGTATCGCCTGTGTTGTAAGTCCACTTCAACGTTCCATTGGAATTAATTGCGTACAGTTTTCCATCTTTCGCGCCGATATAGATTGTACCATCAGTGCTGATGGCAGGAGTGGCATCTATACTCGAACCAATGTTATATTCCCAAATCAGCTTTCCTTTGTCCTTAGAGTCTAGTGCGTAAAGCTTACCGTTATGTGATCCTATATATACAATGCCGCCATCGCTAATTGATGGAGAAGAATCGATCTTAGCCATAGTCATGAAGCTCCATTTGATCCTTCCTTCTGAGCTTATTGCATATATGCGTCCATCCTCTGACCCAATATACACCATACCATCATCACCAATTGCAGGTGAAGAGGAAAGAATGTTCGCTGCAGTACTGTATGTCCACTTCAATGTTCCATTGGAATTAATTGCATACAGTTTTCCATCCCATGCTCCAATGTATATTGTTCCGTCGCTGCTGATTGCAGGGGATGAATATACATCAGAACCGACAAAATGGACCCATTTAAGTTTGCCGTCCGGTTTAAGAGCAAAAAGTTTTTTATTTTTGCAACCAACATATATGGTTCCATCAGTACCAACAGCAGGAGTACTGTAGATCTCGTCCCCTGCTCTATAATGCCACTTTTCAGTTCCGTCAGAATTTAATGCGGAAATATTGCCGTCTGTACTTGTGACGTAAATAGTGTTATCAGATCCAACTACTGGAGAAGACCATATTTCGCTGCCTGTTATTATTTTCCACTTTAATTTATTTATATGTGCATCATGATATACGCTGCGGCCAGTATGTCTAAGATCATGCATAAACATATCATCTGCCTGTACCTTGATGGTACTAGTTCCTACGCCAAGTGATATGATAAAAGCAGCGATAGCGATTTTTTTAATAAATCTAGAACTATATATTTCTGTAAAGATGAAATCCATGCTGTTTCCTTTCGTGTTTACATATATAAGTGTTGTATACTCTTTTTTGATTAAGCAGTATTTTCCCGTATAATTGGAAATCACCTACAGCTTTGGGAGGATAAGGACCTGACCTTCTTTTAGTGATCCTTCATCCTCTATTGTATCTTCATTTGCTTCAAGTATCTTAATCCATACGCCGGGATCATTGTAGTATTTCTTAGCAATACGATAAAGGGTATCTCCTGCTTTCACCGTGTGAGTATTGACGTAATTAGATCTCTCCTTCTTCAATTTTCCTCTAACTGGTATTAGAACAACCTCATTCGTTTTTTTCCCAACCGTAATGTCCGGTATTAACAACGTCTGACCGACATATAGAGAGTTTGAGTCCGGCATAATATCTCTGTTTGCGTCAAATATCTTTATCCATTTCTGTCCATCGCCATAGTGTTTTTTTGCTATTTTAGAGAGATTATCATTCGCTTGTACCTTATAATAAACAGCTTCTGTTGCGGCAGCATGAGATGAGATTTGTGACTTCTTTTCCGGCGCAACTGTTTCCACTGTAGATGGGATGTTTTGAGTGACTTGGACGTCTTCTACTGTTTCCTCTTGTTCCGCGATTTCAGGTTCTTCTGCAATTTCTTCAGCAACTCCCTCCCATTTACCTTCTAAAGAAGTGCCTTCATTAGCAGTTTCAACATGAGTTATTTCCGGTTGTTTCTCCGGTTGTGTTGATTTGATAAGTTCTTTACTTACCAGCGTCTCCACTGTAGGATATTCAACAGCGACAGATTTTTTCGGTTCAGCTTTTTTCGATTCTTTGAAAAATCCGTTTATATCAATCTCTTTATCTTCCGTTTTCTGTCTTACTCCTTCAGACAAAACCAAATCCGGTAGCACCGTTTCATTGTCAATCGATCTTGTGCTAAGAAACACACCAATAATTACGAGTATTACAATACCAAGTATTATTCCGATTTGCGTATCTCTTCTCATAGTTTCCTTTCTATCTGAAAGTAGTTAATTATATTCTGGAAGGTCTAATTCCTTTACCTTTATGACCCTTAAGCTTTTTTGAGCCAGTTGGTCCCTTTGGCGCAGCCGGTCCTGTGGCAGAGATGACTGTTCCAGTGGGAGGCTTATGTAAAAACTTATATGCTATCCATATTGGGAAAAAGGCGACAATTACAATTATCCTGAGAACCATTTTCACGTTAGCCCAGTCAAGCAGAAGCGGGCTGGCAATAAAAATTGAAGAGTAGGTACCGACTACAACTCCGACCATCATGACAAACGCAAACCCGTGTATTGCCGTGCCTCCAACGAAGTATAGGGCCGCTACTACACCAAATGTTGTGAGCGATGTGATGACAGTTCTGTTAAGGTTCTGATTAATACTACTGTTGATTAACTCTTTTGATATAGTTTTATTTTTGCCGGCAAGATTTTCTCTTATGCGGTCAAATAGAACTATCGTATCATTCAAAGAATATCCAATCAGTGTCAGAAACGCGGCTATCATCGGTAGATTAATCTTTATGTCACCAAATACATTCCCAAAATAACCGGCTATCGCAACTGCCCCGACAGTGATTAAAACATCATGCAAAAGACTTATAACCGCGGAAACACCAAACTTTATTTCACCAAATCGAAACCAAATATATATGATAATTGCAGCACAAGCAAAAATCAGGGCAAGAAGAGCCCTGCTCTTCATTTCGGCAGCAACCGTTGAGCCAATACTTACAACCCTTTTAAATGGGTCTGGTCGAGACACTTCATCACTTGTTCCATCAACATAAAATCTGTCTTTGAATGCTACGAATAAATCTTCTCTTATTTTATCCTGTATCTTTGCCGCATTTAATGCTTTCATGCCAATTACATATTCATTGGCCGTTATATCGATACCGACTATTGCACCTATTTTGTTTCTAAGTTGTTTTGAATCTGCAAATCTTTTTCTTAGAGAATCTTCATCGATGCTGTTTTTAAATTCAATCTGAATTGATGCGTTGTCTTCCAGTGTAATAGGAGGTACGCTCAATGAACCGGCTGAAAGTTTAATAGTGTCAAGTACATCTCTTGGTCCCGCAATTTGCAATTTTCTGAAAACGGACCCTCTTCTTGAACTATCCCTTGACGATACAACAATATCTTTGTGTCCCGCTTTCTTAAGTGCGATTTCCAGGACGACAGGGTCCACAAGTTTTTTCAGATCTAAATCCATTGTGGAAACAGACCTGTATTGTGCGCCTCTACCTTCGGCTGTAATATCCGGGAGTTCATCCTTTATATCACTATAGACAGGTGTTAATGATTGCATTTCAATGAGACCGGTAAACAAGTCGGCTACGTTATTTATTATATCCGTTCTGGAATTCTCCTGTCCTAATTCGCTAATTTTTATTAAATATTTTTTGCCACTCTTTCCAACTGGATATAGGGAGAGAATATCATCACTTCCATAACCGGCTTCTGTCAGGTAATCCTGGATCACAAATTCATCAACCGGTTCATTCAACATTAATTGATAATTTGAAGATTCATTATAATTGATGTTTTTAAACAATTTTTTATCAACTACGTATTGTATGTCGTCAGCGACCTTTTGGACAGCTTTATCATTGTTTAAGCTTTTGATCCTGATTCCAAATTCCGTTGAATCGTTTGATGCAGTAGCCACGTCCTGGGGTGTCCATATATTCTGAACTTCAGCGTTAGGATAACCTATCTCGTCTAATTTATTACGAATATCACTGGCAGGTGTAGGCTTACTCAGCTCCAATTGAATGAGTGTTCCACCGGTAAAATCGATATCATAATTGTCTTTACCCCTTATTACAAAAACTGAAATACCTGCGACAATCAACACAAGAGAGGTAATCATGGCAATACGACTGTAATACACAAAAGGCGTTTTTGGATTTTTGAAAAACTGCATCATTGAAAAGTTGTTCATGATGCCTGTATCAAGGAATATTTCAAATATCACCCTTGTTACAAATACAGCAGTAAACATGTTGATCAGAAGGCCGGCAATCAAGACTATTGCAAAACCTTTAACCGGACCGGTTCCTACAGCATACAAAATGAGTGCAGTAATTAATGTTGTTATATTCGAATCAACAATTGTTATGAAAGCTCTTTCGTATCCATTTTTAACCGCATGTCTTATTGTCTTGCCTCTAGCCTTTTCTTCTCTAATTCGTTCAAAGATCAAAACATTCGCATCAACTGCCATACCTATCATCAATACGAGACCGGCAATACCTGGAAGTGTAAGGGTTGCATTCAGTATGGCCAAAGTTGCTACTACTAAAAATATGTTGAGGATGAAGGCAACATTTGCTACTGCCCCTGCGCCAAAGTAATAGACGCACATAAAGACCATAACAAAAATCCCGCCTATTATACCCGCCAAAATACCGCTTCTAATGGAGTCTTTCCCCAAGCTGGGACCGACAGTGGTCTCCATCTCCAGGTCAAGGTCTGCGGGGAGGCTTCCGGCACGCATAACGGCAATCATATCATTAACTTCCTCTTGGGTAAAATTGCCCTCTATAATTCCTTTACCGGGAATTCTGTCGCGTATTATCGGCGCAGAATAAAGCGTTCCGTCAAGGATTATTGCTAATGGTTTACCTATACTGCGTTCTGTTAATCGTCCAAATTTAGCTCTTCCTACCTGATCAAATTCAAATCCTATGACCGGGCTGATATCCTTACGATCCGGGAAAACCCGAGTAAGGTGCTCACCGGTAATTTCAATTTTGTTTCGTACCAGAAACCAATCTTGCGTATCTGCTACTTCTCCTTTTTTCTTTCTTATCCAATGCTTGTAAAAACCCGGTACAGCTTTTCCCGCTTTAGCATCATTGAACTCGCTGCTATCAGGGGCAGCTGCCAGTCTGAATTCAAGTTTTCCAAGTCGGGTTATTCGTTGCTTAAGACTTTCAATATCACTTTCGGTTGCGCCTGGAACCTGTATGAGAATCCTTCTCATACCCTGCTGCTGTAGTCGGTATTCTAATACTCCCTGTGGATCTATCCTTTTTTCTAACAAGGCTATTATTTCATCTGTTAAACCAGGACGTTGTTCAGATTCATCAACTTTGATTTTGTACAGAAGCTCAGAACCTCCCCTTAAATCAAGACCAAGTTTTATTTGTCCTTTAGCGATGTAATCAACTTTCTTGTGAATTACGGTTTCGCCTTTTTCATTCGTTTCCTTCTTTACTATAGTTTCCCGCGTTATAGGACTTTTAAATAAGAAGCTAAAGAATGTGTCATCTATTATAGTACGGTCAATTACTTTGCCGTTAATTTCTGTAATATTTTCTGACTTTATTGGCTTATCCGCAACCGGATATAAAGCCATTATAGCAATAGCAATAAGTACTACGATCAGTGGTATCTTCCATCTCAAATTCTTTGACATCTAAATTATCTCCTTAGCTCTTATAATCATATATTATTTTCATCCTTCTTCCTTTTCATCCCTGGCCACACTCACGGAAGTTAAAGCGCTTTTATCTACTTTAATTTTAACGTCTTTTGCATCGTCAACTCGAACTATAACTTCATTTTCCTTTACTGATACGACAACGCCATGTACACCTCCAGCGGTCACTATTTTATCCTGTTTTCTAACATTTGATATCATTTCCTGCCTTTTTTTCTCTTTTTGTTTTTGGGGCCTTATGATCAGGAAATACATAACTGCAAACATTATAACCATAAGCGGTAAAAATTGCATCATAGGATTACCCGCTTTTGCCATTAAGAAATCCATTAAAAGTCTCCTAAAAAATTGTGATATTTCTAAATTAACAAGATTTCTCTACAGTTAGAGAAAGAAAATAGGATTTAAAGTCACTAAAATTACCCTCAATTATCGATTGCCTGGCCTTTTTCATCATAGTTTCAAAAAAGTATATATTGTGGAAAGACATAAGGCTCAGTCCAAGTATCTCATTTGCAGTAAGCAAGTGCCTAATATAACCTCTTGAAAAATTTTTGCAAGTATAACAATGACAATCTTCGTCAAGTGGTCTTTCGTCTTCTTTATAACAAC
>JANLHC010000152.1 GCA_024654465.1 Candidatus Scalindua sp. | reverse complement strand
CGGACTACTCTGTTTCCTAAATCTATTCAGGAGGAATTATGCCAACAGGTAGAAAGGGTGCGTAGGCTGCATGAGCAGGATTTGGCAAAGGGGTATGGTGAATCAACTGTTACCGTTTTTGGAGTGCGGTGACCGCCTGTCTGCCAGGCGGGTGTCACTGCTCAAATACGCATCATCACGGATGATGCACTCCATATTCCTCCTTAATTCAATGACATTGGGTTTGGGAAGGGGCAGGGCGCTAAATCCTTTCCTTTATCCGTTTAGGTATTTTTTTTGGTTTTAATCGTACGAGATGTAATCCGCAAGAAGACTGATGGCTCTTGAAATCTTCACAAATAGCATCAAGGTCATAGTCAAAACTTTTAGCATGTTCATCTCGAAAGTTGCGTATTTCTTCTACAATTGGGTCTTTCATACATCGTCTCCTAAAAATTCATCAGGTGAACATATTTCCGGGCAGACATACCCATTGGTCTCTGTTATCTGTCGAATCATTTTTCTTGTGAATGGATTATTGATATGTTTAAAATTCCACGTACTCGATGCCTCTTGTATAACGATATCAGATATGAACACATCAAATTTATCAAGAATTTTCCACATATCAATAGTAGAGGTTTGATGAGCTGCGATCACTATATTTTTTGATGGGTCCGATACAAGATAACTTATAACACTTGTTTCGATGTAAATCTTTTGTTTCATATGCTTTTATCTAATAGTTAGAATGAATGGAAAATTTCCATATTTTCCAAACAGATAAAGAGGATGATTTATGTATTCCAGTTTTAATGTCTGATATTTTTTCTTCAGCATCTGAAAAATGAAGTCTTAAATCTGATAGTCCACTTCATATTTTTCTACCTTATCTTTGTGTTTGAATATAAGATAAGGTGAATCGACAGTTACGGTCGTATAGGGAGGGACAGATCGTGTCAGCCAGACATTGCCACCGATGATAGAGCCTTTTTGAATTATCGTATTTCCGCCGAGAATTGTTGATCCGGCGTAGATGGTAACATCATCCTCGATGGTAGGGTGCCTCTTTTTGTTTTCCTTCCTGATCTTATCAACATTAGACAAGCTGAATGCACCTAACGTAACATGCTGATAGAACTTTACATTATTACCAATAATAGCCGTACTTCCAATTACCACACCGGTCCCATGATCAATAAAAAATCCCGAACCTATTTTTGCTCCAGGATTGATGTCTATTCCTGTCTTTTCATGAATGTATTCGCTCATCATCCTGGGTATATAAGGCACTTTCTGCAATGCGAGAAAATGAGCAAGTCGATGAACTGATATTGCTCTTACAGATGGATAGCTTAATACAACCTCAAAATAACTTGCCGCGGCAGGGTCTCCTTTATAAGCCGCCTTGATGTCCTGATTCAAAATCTCTCTGATCTCAGGGATGTTTTCAAGTAAAAGGTATGCAATCTCGACTGCACAGTCCCAACACTCTCCTTCGGTACGGGCACAATTAAGCCCTTCTTTACACTCATGTCTTAAGCTCTTCTGTATTAACTCAGACAAACATTCCAGTGCGCTTGAGCATTGTGCCAGAAGATATGCGTCCAGGTGTTGTTTATTACTTGTCACTTCCTCGTAAAAACCCGGAAACATGATTGTTAACAGTAGTTTTACCAGTTTCTCAACTTCCAGTTTTGATGGAAGATTAGGTCCTTCCAGATGGTTAATGCCACCATGTTCCTCATATGAGTCACTAAGTGCTTTGGTAATATAGCTTAAACGAGGTGCATTTTTATCACTGTTTATGGAATTGTACATGTTAATCCTTTTCTACTGCTTTAAATAGATCTGTAGAGATGTAACGCTCTCCTGTATCAGGTAAAATTACCAGAATATTTTTACCGGGTCCTGCTTCTCTGGCGATCTTTAACGCTACGTGCATATTCGCACCTGAAGAGATACCGCAGAAGATTCCTTCTTCCTTTGCAAGACGTATCGTCATGCTGAACGCGTCATCACTGGTCACCTGGCGGACTTCATCAACTACCGCTGGATTATAAATGCCCGGTACAAAACCTGCGCCGAGTCCCTGAATTTTATGTGGTCCGGGTTGCCCTCCGGACAGAACCGGAGATTCCGCAGGCTCCACAACTATATTTTTTATATCGCTATACTGCTTCTTCAGCACCTCACCTGCACCGGATATTGTACCGCCGGTCCCAACACCAACAACAAAGTAGTGTAAATCTTTTCCCTCGAAATCTTCAACTATTTCAGGACCGGTAGTTTCTCTGTGGATTTGTGTATTGACTGGGTTGTCAAATTGCTGAGGCTGAAAATAACCTTTTTCTTTTGCCAGTTCTGCGGCCTTTTCAATGGCGCCCTTCATACCTTTTGGGCCTTCTGTCAGGACAATCTCGGCTCCAAAGTATCTGAGAAGGGCCCGTCTCTCCAGGCTCATAGTTTCCGGCATGGTAAAGATCGCTTTGTACCCTTTAACTGTAGCAACCATTGCCAGTGCAATTCCCGTATTGCCTGATGTAGGTTCTACTATTGTATCTCCGGGTTTCAACAATCCCCTTTTTTCCGCATCCTCTATCATTGCCAGGCCTATACGATCTTTGACGCTGCCGGCAGGATTAAACATTTCCAATTTTCCAAAGAGATTCGCGCACTTCTCGTCAGGTATTTTATTTATTTTCACAATGGGTGTTCTCCCAATAGTTGCAAGGATATCATCATAAATCGGCATTTTTTCCTCCAGAGAAAATTAGTTAACTACAATTTTAAACAATAATATTGCAAGTTTGTCACAACTGGTACAAAAACGATCCTTCGACTCCGCTCAGGATGACGTCACACTGAGCGGAGTCGAAGTGTTATCAACATTGAATTTCTTATGCTTTAAATTAGGCCATCGGCAACATTTTTCCGCCACTAAGCCACAAAGTCACAAAGGAAAATCTTGGTGTCTTAGTGACTTTGTGGCAACTTTGAAATTCCTAAACATATATTTAGAGATTTGTCGGGTTTGTTACTGTTGGTGTTGACACTATTTTACTTCTTTCAATAGATTGTAAGGCAAGGTATTGCTCGCCAAATTTATTTAAATTTTGCCACTCAGTGTCAAATAGTCCGTAGTGGCGTTCCTCATCCATGACAAGCTCTTCGAAAAGTTTTCTTGAAACGGAATCAGCGTTTGATCCACATTCCATCGCCAGTACATTATAGAGTTTAATGCTATCCTCTTCCATTGATCTCGCATTTTTCAGCATATCTTTAACATTACTGATCTTTTCTGTGTTGGTTGACGGCTTCATCTCCACATCTCCTTTCAGGAATAAAATTCTTTCCGCAAGGCGTTCAATATGTATCATCTCTTCTATTGCTGTTTTTCTGAAAAGATTAGCCAGCAGATCATATCCCTGGTCATTACAATGAAAATGAAAATACATATACTGATGCACTCCACTTAACTCCTCAGCTACAGCTTGATTCAGCGGTTTTATACTCTTTTCGTACATGGAAACCTCCTAATGTTGAATTCATAAATTCAATGAAGACATCTGACATAAATGTTAAATTTTATAATGTTGTATTTTATTCTTTATTTATATCCTATCAACCTATTTATTTAACAAAATCTGAAAGTTGCAAATATTTGCCATCTATTAATCGTTTGACATACAACACTTTTCACTGTTATATTTTGAAATTTGATATTGTTTTGTGGGATTTAAGAGTTTCAGGCTACAGTTTTTATCCATATTATTCTTCTCATGAGATTTTTACGAAAATATTTATGAACAACGATATTGGAGAGGTCTTGATCTCTGAGGCTGAAATCAAGAAAAGAGTTAGTGCGCTCGCACAAAAGCTTGCCGTAGACTATAAGCATAAGAATCTTACCATAAGAGGAATGTAGTAATGGTTGGGAAAACATTTAAGAGCTTCAGCACAAAACCGGGAGCAACTATCAGTGCGAGTTTTTTCATTTTGATTATGATAGGCACTATCTTGCTTATGTTTCCTGTTGCAACTATTGATGGAAAAGGAACGTCATTGGTAGATGCCTTTTTTACCTCCACATCCGCACTTTGTGTCACCGGCCTTACAGTCCATGATACGTCTCTCTATTTTTCCCGATTTGGTCATGTTGTTATCATGACCCTCATACAGCTTGGTGGATTGGGTATCATGACTTCTTATGCCTTTTTCAGTATGGCAATCGGCAAGAGACTCCTTATTTCTCAAGAGGTTACCATGAAGGGTGTGCTAAATACAGAGAATGGTGAAATAAGGAAAACAATCTTCTTTATAATAGTATCGGCACTTGTTCTTGAGGCTATCGGGGCTACTGTGCTGGCTTTTCATTGGTCTCATGAAACGTTCGATGATTATATATTCTTTTCTATATTTCATTCAATCAGCGCATTCTGCAATGCTGGTTTTTCACTTTTCAGCAATAGTTTGATTGGTTACAGCAATGATTTAGTTGTTAACGTAACTATTGGACTGCTTATTGTTTCAGGCGGGCTGGGATTTATCGTTTTGTCCAATCTTTCCGGTTATTTTTTATTTTTTTTAAAAAAAGATAAAAAAGAGAAGATAAATTTACATACCAAGATAGTGTTGACGATGACGGGGATTTTAATTATAGTGGGGACAATTCTTTACTACCTGTTTGAGTATAATAATACATTAGCCCTGTTTTCAACATGGGATAAAATATTTGTCTCTATTTTTCAATCTATAACAACCAGAACTGCGGGATTTACTATGGTTGATATCAGCAGTCTTGCAGCGCCCACTTATTTATACTTTATTTTTTTCATGTTTATAGGCGGCGCATCCGGTTCTGCTGCAGGTGGAATTAAAGTAGGTACTTTTTTTCTTATTATAGCAGTGGTATACAACATGTTTCGCGGCAGGGAAGAGGTAGAAGTTTTTGATCGTACAATTCACAGACGAGCGGTGCAAAAAGCTGTTTCTATCGCGACACTTTCTTTATTAACAATACTACTGTTTTGCTTAATTTTACTCTGTACAGAGGATGCACCCTTTTATGCTGTTATTTTTGAGGCGTTTTCGGCATTTGGCACTGTTGGTCTCAGTGCGGGATTGAGCGCTGATTTATCCGTTATCGGAAAGGTTATAGTAAGCATATTAATGTTTGTCGGCAGGATAGGGCCATTGACCCTGGCGTTAGTTATCGGTAAAGAGATTGCCGAAAGGAAAATCCGTTTTCCTGAAGAGAGCATAGATGTGGGCTGATTGATTTCAAGTCTGTCTGAGTTGCTATTTTTTATTTTTGCGAAGCTAAAACAAGAAGTTAGAGACGTTAGGAGCTAAGTTTTAATGAGACAGTTTGCCGTAATCGGTTTGGGAAGGTTTGGCTTTAAGGTCGCTGAAGTCCTGGCAGCTAAGGGGGCGCAGGTTATAGCGATAGATAAGGACCCTGTTCTGGTGGATAAGATCAGGGATATTGCCACTAAAGCTGTACAACTGGAGAGTACTGATGAAGAGGCGTTAAAGGAGAGTGGCGTCGGCAGTGTTGATGTTGCAGTTGTAAGTATAGGAGAAGATGTTGAGTCAAGTATACTGACAACTTCTATTTTAAAACATCTTGGTATTAATGAAATTGTTGCCAGGGCAGCTACCAGGCTGCATGCTCATATCCTTAAGGAGGTAGGTGCCTCGAGAGTCGTATTTCCTGAAGAAGACATGGGTCTTCGGGTTGCTAACAGCATTTTTGCACCCGGAGTATTAGATTATGTTGATTTGGGCGCGGACTATAATCTGGCCGAGATAGAGGTCAAGAGCGATTTTATCGGAAAATCCATTAGAGAAATTCACCTTAAATCTAAATACTGTGTTAATGTAATTATGATCATGAAAAAGATAAAAGAGAAGGTCGGCGAGACAGAAGAATTTACCGAAAAGGAGATTAGGGAGCTGCCAACTCCTGATTATGTGTTAAAGGAAAAGGATATTCTGGTTGTTGTAGGTGATAGTAAGGATATAGAGGTTCTGGGAAAACATATAAAATAGTAAGAGGAGTGTAGTTGAGGACTATCGCGTTAATAAATCAAAAGGGAGGTGTCGGCAAAACAACTACAGCCGTTAATTTAAGTGCCTGTCTTGCAAAGCTTGGCAAAAGGGTAGTATTAATAGATCTAGATCCACAGGGCAATTCAAGTTCATGGTTGGGTATAGATATTTATAATCTGCATAAATCAATGATTAATGTGTTTAATGATGAAATGCCCATAAGTGAGATTTTACACGACACCTGTGTAAAAGATATGTGGATTGCCCCGGCAAACGTCACCCTTGCCTCAATTGAACGAACATTAGCAAACAAGCTGGAAAACGATACTATATTGAAAAAAAGTATTAATCTTTTAAAGGATCATTATTTGTATAGTAATTGCCGCGCTGAATACATCATTCTGGATTGCCCTCCCTCGCTTGGATTACTTACCGTTAATGCGTTAACAGCCGTGAGGGAAGTTTTTATTCCACTGGAAACAAAAGTAATGGCTCTTAATGGTCTGGTTACTTTGATTAATACGGTAAATCTGGTCAAGGACACACTCAATCCGCTTCTCGAAGTCACAGGCATTATTGCCTGTATGTTTGATAAAAGAACAAATCTGAGCAATAAGGTGGTGGAGACGATCAGTGGTAAGTTTCATGATAAGTTGTTCAGATCTATTATCAGGGAGAGTACCCAACTTGCGGAATGCCCTATTTCCGGACAGCCTATTACCCTGTACGCACCTGACAGCCGCGGTACACAGGATTATATGGATTTAGCCAGAGAAGTTATCGGGTCCACAGGAGAGATTCATATTAGTAACTATACTACCGAAGGGAAGAGAGAAATCACCCAACATTATAACGAAGGCGAAGAGGATGTAAATGGCTAATGCGTATGGTAGATTTACGAAGTGACACAGTTACCAGGCCAACATTTTAAACAAAAGGAGAAGAAATGCGGAATAAATTCTTTAGTGTTTCTTTAGTATTATTTTTAATAATTTGTACAAAGGTGTACGCCGATACTTTAAGGCTGGAAGGTTTTGGTGAAAAAATTGATGTTAAGATACTCGAAATGAATGAGGAGTATATTAAGGTTGTCGTTCCTCAAAGTGAGATCGGTTCAATAAGTATTAAATCAGAGCATGATCCTAAGTATCCGGATATCGTCTTCATCAATATTGATGGTAAAGAAAAAAAGGTAATTTGTAAGATTGTGAAAATAACAAAAAACCCCGGAAATATTACGTTACAAATCTCCAGAGAGATGGTTTCTGCAATACAAATAGCTTTTCCAGGCAATGATCAGAAGGATACCTCGATAGCGCACCGTGATGCGCATGCACAACCACCTGTTGATGCAGATTTGCTGAAAAAACAGATAATGGAACAAATAAGAAATGAATTTGAGCTAAAGCAGGAGATACAAAAGCAAGAGGGTGTTGCCATTGAGGATAGAATTAAAGAGGAGTTAAGAAGCGAACTTGAGGAGAAAGAGCAAATTAGAGGAAAAGCATATGAAGCAGAGAACTATGGTAGTGTAACAGGTCGTATGTTTTACAGAGGCAAGCTTTTACCGGGTTGTCAGGTAAAAATAGTGATGCTGAACCAATGGGGGATCTTTGGTAAACCAAAAGAAGGTATGCACTTTGAAGCAGTTACAGATGAAAATGGGCGTTATCTTTTTGAAAAAGTAAATCCTGGTGGATACAAAATATACTGGAAGCCACCCCACGAGTCTACCTGGATACGGAGCATTAAGATGGAGCCGGACCTGTTTGTAGAGGCAGGTGAAACATATCACTATCGCGATAGAGAGACAAACCTGAAAACGGTAAACTAGCACATTTAAGACTGGCTATTCCAGTCATCTGTCAATTCAAAAGCGTAGCAGAAACCAAACCAGTATCGGAGCGAAAATGACTCTCAAAGTTAAAAGTTTGTTATGGTTCTTGCTTCCTTCCATTTTAATCGCAACTTCAACTGCGACGTTTTGCTATTTCACTACTTACAAAACAGTTAAGAAAAATATTTTTGATCAACTGGAAATTGCCGCTGATGAATTACATAAACACGTTTGTATCTTCTTAGATGGAAAAAGAGGGAGGATCATTGATTCCAGTTCTGATGGTTTTATCAGAGATTGTACTGAAAAAATAACCAGAAAAGGTGATAGCTCTCAGCAATGTACAGATAAATTAAATGCCCATCTTACTGTCAATAAACAACCACTTGATCCTGATATTCTTGTAATATTCGTTGCTGACCTTGATGGTAGAGTAATCAGCTCAACAGAAGTAGACCAGATTGGCAGGGATGTATCAGATGAAACATATTTTGCGGAGACAATGAAAAGAGGTTTTTGCATAAGCGATATAAAGTATTCTTCGGAATTTGAGCAAAGTATATTCTTCGATGTAGCAAGGCTTCTTTTGACCAACGATGGGTTACATATAGTGGGTATAATCGTTAATAGATATAGTTGTAAGAGTTTTAGAAATATTACCCATAGTGGAATAATATGGGAATTTGGGCAGGAAAAACAACTGGAGGGATTAGGTTCAACCGGAGAGGTGTATATTGTTAATAGAGATAAATTAATGATTACAGAGTCAAGGTTCAATAATGATGTCATACTAAAACAGGTTGTTGATACAGAGGGTGTAAGGGCTGCATTCGATAATGAAGTAGGCATGATTGGTATATATACAGACTATAGAGGGCATCTGATACTTGGCGTATCACGGTATGTTGAGGAGATGGATTGGGTTATACTGGCGGAAAAGGATATCTCTGAAGCTTTTGCCCCTCTTGCGAGTTTACAAAGATTTGCTTTCATTATGGGGGTAGTGGGAGTTATGGCGATATTAACAGTTGCATTCTTTTTTGCCAAAATGATAACAAGACCGATAACGTCATTAGCTTTGGCTGCAGGTGACATAGCAAATGGCGATTTAAACGGCATAATGGGAATTAAATCTAAAGATGAGATAGGTAATTTAGCAGATTCCTTTAACAGAATGACTGCCAGCTTGAGAAAGTTCAGGGATGATTTGACAGAATCGGAAGAGAGGTACAGGGATCTGATTGAAAATTCTTCGGAAATTATTTATCGTATGGACAAAAAGAGATTCTTTGTAGATATGAACAAAACCATGTTAGATAAACTTGGTTTCCTGCCTGAAGAATTGATGGGAATGAGAATCGACAATATTGTACCGGCTAATGAGCATGTAAAAGTGATAAATCATATTCGGAGGGTAATTGGAAAAGGTAGCGATTCTATAGAAACCATGTTTATCTCAAGGAAAGCAGAGATAGTATATGTTGAAATCAATGCTAACGCCTCGTATGATGCGGATGGTAACTTTATAGAGACCAGGGCGTTTGCGCGTGATATTACAGAAAGAATGAAGGCGGCGGCGGCAGAAAAACATGGGAGGGAGTTGCGGCTATTAAATTCACACACAATTTCTATCCAGGAGAAAGAGAGAAGGAGGATATCCCGAGAGCTTCATGATGACGCGGGTCAGGCGCTTACGGCCATGAAAATTAATGTCGAGATGATGGAGAAGGAGATTCCTGATAGCGCTGCAAGTGTCCGGAAAAGACTTGCTGATACAAAACAACTTTTAGCACATACATTACAGGAAATCCGAACACTTGCATTTGATCTCAGGCCATCTTTGCTAGACCACTTTGGTGTCCAGGCCGCAATAAGGGAATATTCAAAAAACTATTCCGAGAGGACTAATATAGCTGTACAGGTTTCAGGCAAAAATATTGTTGAAAGATTTCTCCCTGAGATAGACATACTCTTATATCGTTGTGCACAGGAAGCTTTGAACAACGTGGTAAAACATTCTAAAGCAACAAATGTTAAAATAGAAATAATACAGGAGGAGAGAGAGATCCATATGAAGGTTAAAGACAACGGCAATGGTTTTGATGTAAAAGAAGCTTTTGAAGAAAATAGAAATGGCAAGAGTATCGGTTTATTCGGAATGAAGGAAAGGATCGCACTCTTGAATGGGAGTTTAAGGATACACTCAGAAAAAAATAAAGGTTCTGAATTGGAGATACTTGTACCTTTCAAAACTAATAAAAAAAATAATTTATTTGAGGCAGGCAGGGTTGTCTAAAATTAGAGTATTACTTGCTGACGATCATACAATTGTAAGACAAGGCTTAAGAGCTCTTCTGGACTCGCATGAAGATATCGAGGTGGTAGGAGAGGCGGAAAATGGGAGACAGGCTTTTGAGAAGACGGAACAATTAATTCCGGATATAGTAGTGCTCGACATCACTATGCCAAATCTTAATGGAATTGAAGCCATGCGTCAGATTAAGAAACTGAATCAGGAAGTTAAGGTAATAGTTCTAACTGTGCATGATAACGAAGAGTATGTACATCAAGTCCTCCAGGCAGGGGCCTCAGGATATTTACTCAAGGAATCGGCGGTATCAGATCTGGTGTCAGCGATAAATGCAATTAAAAAAGGTGATATATTCCTAAGCCCGGCAATTTCTACAGTAGTTGTTAATGATTATATTAGACACGCCGAGGAGGGATTGGAGGATTTTGATAGTTTGGTTCAACTCACTGGTCGAGAACGCGAGGTGCTGCAGTTAATTGCGGAAGGACACACAAATAGAGAGGTCGCTCGACTTCTAAAGTTAAGTGTAAAGACAGTTGATGTCCATAGAGCTCATATAAAGGAGAAGCTCCAAATACATGACACAGCCGGCCTCATAAAATATGCAATTAAAAAAGGTCTTATAAATTTATAAGTATTATCACATATCACTTCCTGTGTATTTGCATGTTATCTAAAATATTGCAAATATGCTATCTCATCTAAACGTACCTTCCATAGTTTCATATAAGTCATCTTCCTATTCGCCATAAATCAAATAAATTCTAACCCGGGCAATTCATGAATTAATAATTAGAGCATTGCACAGAAAATAACACAAGTGTTTTGAATTAAAGAGCTTACCACAATTGAACTGCAAATATTATTATGCCTCTAACGATTGAAGCTAATAGAATTCCGAATCATTACTAATGAAAACGCAACAGATTTGTGTCACTTTGTCAAAATATCGAGTGCTCTATTTCTCTAATTCATTAATAAAATACAAAAAAAGACTAGGTATCGTCAGGTGCATTTGTAGGGGTAATCACCTATCTTCTATTATTTTGCTATCCAGGATGAATTCGAAAAACACAATAAAGAAGATGTCGTGAAATTGATACCGTGAAAATATATCAGTATTTTCTATTATCTAGTTTCAGTCGCCTTAATACCTAATGATTTATTTCTTATGTGGTTCTGTGACACATTGTGACTTAATTCTTAGCTGACCTTGTCTACGGATGACAGTTTATGTAGTTTTGGGACGTCCGATTCAACTCCTGGAATTAAAAAAAAGTTAGGAACAACTTCACAACACTTGTAACAATAGGCATTTATCTGTTTGTGTTGATGAGGAATGTCTCTACCGATTTTAGCGTCGGTACTACGTTTGCTAATTATGTTTTCGTTAAATTCGCAATAGTGTAATCAAAAACATGCTCCTCTCTTTCGAGAGGATTCCAGTATTGGATTCCTCTCGAAAGAGAGGAGTGTCGTCAACCAATAATCCATTAGTACGCATCTTTCATTTGCACGAGTAACCGTTTTCTCTCATTGCTCGGCATAGTCTTATTTAGTCACACCAGCATAGCTGGTGGTTTACTGTACAGATTAATTAAATTAAAGAATTTTTTTCTATTTAATCATATATTCGAAACATTTTATTTTTTGCATATCTCATTAAGGGGAGGAATATTTTATGAGAATGAAATTTTTATTAGCCGGGTTTTATATCTTTGCCATTGTGGGGATGCTGTTTGCAATGTTTCCTCAGGATTCACAGGCAATTCCGCCATTTGCGAGGAAGTACAAGACTGCATGTACCACCTGCC
>JANLHC010000178.1 GCA_024654465.1 Candidatus Scalindua sp. | reverse complement strand
TGGTGGTAGGGTTATGCATAATAACATCTTGACACCGGAAGAAAGATACTTATTTGTTGAATGGGTAGATATGGGAGCACAATGGGACAACATTCAAGGCCCTGACCCATACCCAGGATATCGTGGCAGATAAGAATCAAATTCAGGTTCTTTAAAATGATCGTAATTACATGGTAAATATTCATATGCAAGTTGTCACTATGAAAGAGGCCAGGCAACTGGATTGATCTGGGGTCTTAGTGGTGACGGCTGGGTTGCATATTTGCAAATGATATATGGAACCACCGTTTGAAACTATAGCGGTGGTTCCTTTTTTACTTAAATGTTTTGTGCTCATAACACAGATAGGATTAATATGAAATCAAAGCAGAAATTGTTGAGCGTAGTTGAGCGGTATGACTGAGCCAAAGAACACCTGCTTAATTTCATAGCTATTGCTATATTACGTATACTCAGGACAACACTCCGAAATAAGATGATTAAATTGAACCTTTCCTTGTGACCATAATCCGCATTTCATGACCAAATATTGTCAATCATCATATCAGCCATCTGCATTAATACTTAAATACAATTTCTTCATATAATTCATGCCTTCCTGACGAAGTTAGGTCATTTTCCTGTTTTTTGATGATCTCTAAATAGCCAGGCATAAAAAATTGCTGAACATGTAAGTCCTTGATGCAATTGGATAAAATGGCGTAATCAGAATATAATAATCATATGGCATACCTGTTGCGATTGTAAATGTTGTTCATTTTCGTGAATTACAACTCGTGATGAATGAGGTAAAAAGGTGTGCTCACCAATGATGGTGTTAATAGATTTATATTGTCAGGATAGAAAGGAGAGAAGGTGTTACCATGATTCTTACAACCACATTCTGGGTGTTATTAGCAGGGGCCCTTGTAACTTTACTTGTTATGACACGTTAGTTTTATTGTATCAGCACGCTAGTTTAAAACTATGCACTTTCAGTGCAAGGCTTTCAGCTGTTTTTTTGAAAAATTTGTGGAACATGCTGGAGAAACAGTTCACTTATGCTGTGAAGGTTGTGCAAACGCGTATAACGAAAGTCCTGATAAATATTCAAAGGTGGAAAAACCTAGGCAGTACCATCGAGCAGAACTTCCTAAAAGAAAACAACGTGGAGAAGGATATTATTAGTAAGCCGTAATGTAGTACTGAATAGTATTTTACAAAGGCATTCCTGTATTAGTAAAATGCAGAAACGTTTTTTTTGCCGGTCTCCTTCTTCTAGACTCAAATTGCTTTATAATTCTGTAATTACTGTTAAATCGACAGAGTTATATATATTCTTGTAGTTGACGAAGAGACCGCTTCTCCAAACCCCCGCTTCACGGATAACAGTAACAGCACAATAACCGACAACCTTACTGGATTGATATGGTTACAGAATGCCAGTAAGACTGACTTATGTTATGTATGGCCTGTTCGTGCGGGAAATAGTGAGAAACGGAAGTTTATTGGTTCCGAAATGAGCTACATACAAAAAGAGATATTCACGAATATAGATTTTTAAATCCCATCCTCTATAGTGGTTTTGTTCAAATTCTTCAAGGACCTGCACTGCGTCCTCTATCCCTAGCCCTTCCTTCACGGTAAAATAGTAATCAAGTGCTAAATCCCATTCAGGGTTTTTGGTGTAGGTTACTCCAAACTTTTCTGCATTTTGAATTACCGGAGAATACTTAGTCAGGTTAAAAGTTCCAAAACCAATAGAGTGTACATGTTCTTTATTATTTTCTAAAAACTGCATGGAAGATTTTGCATCTTCGTGGGTTTCACCGGGAAATCCGAAGAAGCCCATCACGTGGTTCCATACACCATGACTGGATGAGAGTTCCAGGCTCTGTTGGATTTGCTTAGTTGTGGTTGCTTTGCCCATCAATCGGAGTACTCTTTCACTTCCGGTTTCAAATCCCATATGCAGAAATCTGCACCCTGCCTGTTTGGCATCTTCCCATACATTGTTGTCCAGCAAACTTTCTTCAAATCGTAAGTGTGTTGACCATGAGATTTGTAGATCAGATTCAATTAATTTTTTCGTTAACTTTTTGAATAATGCCGGAGGGTAAGACTCATCGGGAAAGTGAAAATGGCTTACGTGGTATCTGTTTTTTAGATAATTGATTTCCTCAATAATCTGGTCTATATTTTTGGCCCTATATCCTGCGGTGTAACCTTCTCCATGATCACAAAACGCACACTTTCCCCAATAGCATCCTCTGGTGGAAAGGTAAGACAGAATTTTATCCGGCACAAAATATTTATCAAGAGGGAGGCCTTCGAAATCCGGCGGTGGAAGGGTCGACATGTCCTCCGCAGTAGTAACCGTAGATGTATGGATTCCGGTAGAGTCTTTATATATAAGGTTGGGTATTGTTGAAAAATCCCGGTCTGTCCCCATTGCATTGATTAACTGTAAAAATGCCGTTTCCCCTTCATACATGATCGCAGTATCAAAAAGAGAGAACAGATTAGAGGTTTTTGGTAATACGTCGCGTAATCGTGTAACCGTGTTTCCACCAATGGTGATATGGATGCCGGGAAACTGCTCTTTTATCATCGAGCAAAATGTCATGGAAGAGAAGAGCTGCTGGCTCAAGGCAATGGAAATTCCAATTACATCAGGCTTTTCCCCTTCGATAGCAGGTTTGAGTATGTGGTTGTACACATCTCTGTACACATTGACTTGTGAGTCTTCAACTGCCGAAAGAATATCAGATGATATAAACAATTTATAGGTTAAGTCTGTTTCCATAGGAGGCATACAGATTCTAGCCGGGGCATAAACAAGGGATATAGTACGCATCACTTCATGAAAGACGTTCATAGCCCATTCCAACTTATCCACATTGTAAAATTCATGTGAACGTACTACCGCTTTAGCGGACTCTGACTTTTTAGCAAGCATGGTAAAATAAGGAGGGGTACATTCACAAAGAGCCTGCTGGAGCTTTATTACTTCGTCAGCAAGTCGTTGATCTTTCGATAACTTATTCAGCCTTTCCAGTTGTTCGGGAATTTTCTCCAAAATAAGTTGGAGAAAATCTTCGCCGAAGAACCAATCATACATTTCCAGGTTCACGTCCTTCTGGACAACATGATGTCCGGCTTTTCTTAAAAAAGCGGTCAGGGTCGGTAGACTCAAATAAGGTTTGGAGGGGTACCAATCAGGGGGAAAGATCAACATCACCTTCTTCCCGGAGGTCCCGGATTGTTGGGAATAGCGATATGTATGTGGTCGAACATTTTGCGCTTTTGTGTAGTCAATTCTCATATAAAACCCACATTTCTATTTATCTCTTTTTATAAAATATCAGATGACTCAGTGAATGTTCAATAAAATATTAACATCGATAAGAATCTGCTTTTTTGCTTTCCACTGGAAAATCGTAAAGTACATTGATGGTTAAGAGATCAGGCTCTGTTTTGGAGGGGTTTGTAAATCGTTCAGGGAAAATTGATTTTTTTAGATGAATGGAAAGAATTCTGTAAGTTTTCCTGGTCTTACTTGTTTTTAAGACATTTCAGATCTGTTCAGAGTTTCATACTCCTCATAGAGAGATTCTTCTTCGTTACGTATCCTTTTGGTAAGGGCTGTGAGAAGGTTTTCAAAATCTTCAGAAAGTTCTTTAGTATTCATACCCGAAAATCCGTCAGAGTATTTTTCGAAAAATTCTAGAACGGTTTTTGATACATTCTCCATGTCCATTGCAAATAGATTTAATGTGTCTTTTATGCTACTATTATGCTCAGCCTCTTTTTTGAGGGTCGGATATAGTTGATCATCCTCTATTCCGAGATGCGCAAGCAAACTCACCTCTAAAGACATGAGTTTGTCTTGTCCTTCCTTAGAGAGAATACCAAGCTCTTTTACTTCGTTGAGTGCGGTAAGGATTTCAGAATGTTCCTTCTTGAGTTCTTCAATCAGTATTGACATTTCTTTTCTCCTGATATCTTAGAATTGTGCCTGACTCTCATTCAACTTTCACGACAGAAGTAATGATATAAGTTTTTTATTAAAACCACACTTCAGATTACTGTATGCCTTGCATGCTAAGAATCACTGATCCTGTATAACAAAGTTTGCTCCATCGTCTGTAGACGGTATGTAAGAGCCTATAGGGCATAGTACCTTACTGTCTTTATCGCAGCGTATGACAAGCTTCCATAGCGCATCAAGGCCTTCCTTCTCGTGTTCGGATTCCGGAATAATTTTTATCCTCGTTTCGCTTTCCATTGAAATTTTCATTTATAGCTCCTTTCAGTTTTTGTTTCGTGCAGATTAGTTCGTTCTCTTGTTACGTTCATTCCACTCATTGTACTGTAGATAACATCAATTTCAACCAAAATTAAGCGATTTTGTACCCGCCCGTACCGAACAGTACGTTCGAGCGAGTCGCCGCAATCTTGGGGTTGCGTAACCCGTTACATACTAGCATTAAGTATATTATATGTGCTGCATGTCCTTTTACTTATCCAGATGGTTATCCTGTCAACTCTAAGACAGGCTTACTACACATAATAAGAAAGCTCACACACAACTTAAACAATTGACTAATCAGCCATCAAGTTGTAAATTTGAATATTAAGATTCACT
>JANLHC010000140.1 GCA_024654465.1 Candidatus Scalindua sp. | reverse complement strand
GGGTGGTCAGAACCTAATGTCTCTTCTAATATTTTCAAGGCACGTTTGTAAAGAGGTTCCGCTTCTGTATATCTGCCCTGGTTATAAAAAAGTTCTGCCAGATTGTTTAAGGATATTGCAACATCAGGGTTGTCAGGGCCAAGGGCTTTTTCATTTATTTTCAATGCCCGTATATATAGCGGCTCAATTTCTGCATATGAACCTTTGATTACGTACAACTCGGCAATATTGTTCAATGATATTGCGACATTTGGATGGTCAGGACCAAATGTATCTTCTGCAACCTTTAATGCTTCTTCAGCGACACTTAATGCATCTGGATACTGCTTCTGCTTAAAGAGCGTTTTAGCTTTGCCGTTCAGTTTCTCCCATAGTACCTCCTGAGAATATACCGATGCAAAAAACGATAATACCAGCGCTATTATAATAACAACTTTAGCTCTAAAGGAGAGTAGAAACTTTGTAGTCTTTAATAATAACTTCATTGGTATAATTCTCTATTTACAGGAATGAACGAAGGAATTGGTTGTACCTCAAGAACGAAAAACCAGGCAACTGTACCGGTACATTTATGACAACAATCCTTCCTGCTTCTTTCTTAAGATTAATATAATATTAATAATATTGCGGTCTTCACTCGATAGCTTTATCAGGTTCGCGCTTATGGTGTAAGGATGCTGATTATATGAAGTATAAATGAGAAAATTGTTTGTTTTTTCCTCAGAATTCTTTATTTTGTCTAGATCGCAGGATAGATTCATGCCTGCAAAGTACGCAATGAGATCCATGTTTTCCGTTTCTGTTTCACGAATGTTCAAGAGATCTTTCGCCACCTGGTTCATGTGCATGATTTTCCATTGTCCATCCGCAACCATCACTCCTTCTGTTAGATGAGAGATGATTGCTTCAAGCACCATGGAATTCTGTTTCTGTGAGGTCCCTTTTTTTGTGCGAAGCAATGCCTTAACCCTTGCCAGCAGTTCTGCCTTATTAAAGGGTTTGCTGATAAAATCGTCAGCGCCGGCGGCGATACCCATAATCCGATCATCAATCTCGTGTAAAGAGGTAATCAATACAATCGGCAGGTTGCCGGTTTTTTCGTCTGCGCGCAATTTTTTGCATACTTCATACCCCGTAAGCTTTGGCATCATAACATCCAGCAGGATTAAATCCGGTTTTTCTGTTTTTGCCTTTTCCAGCGCTTCTTCACCATCATACGCCTCAACGACGTCATATTCGGATGCCGTCAGGATCACGCGCAATAATTTTACATTCTGTTTAACATCATCCGCAACTAATATTTTTGCTTTACCCATATCTCTTTCAAGTTTTCCTTAAATACTGTTCTATAATGTTTGGCAACTCATGGGTATCGATGGGTTTGCTGATATAGTCATTACATCCGCAAGATAATATTTTCTGTTCATCACCCTTCATGGCATAAGCGGTTACGGCTATGATGGGGATATCATTTGTATTTGTATCCGCCCTAATTTGTTTTACAAGTGTAATGCCGTCAATGCCTGGTAGTTGGATGTCCATAAGGATAATATCCGGTTTTTGTTTCTTTAACGCACTTATGGCCTCCTCGCCCGTAGCCGCCTCAATCACATTGTAGCCTTTTGACTTGAGCACCACTCGCATCAATTTTCTGTTCTTCTCGTTATCTTCAACTACCATTACATTTATATCGGACATATAATTTTCCTTTGCTGATTATTGATCTGATTTATTATTTTTTACACGTAATTTTTCTATATTTTGAATTTCCCTAAGAAGCTCTTCCTTTGTATGACTTCCCTTTTGTACAATTGCCATAATATTACCATTTAATACTTTTTTGTCTTCTTCGGTAATATCCTTAGAGGAACATATAACAATAGGAATATTCTTCGCTTTTTGATGTTTTCTGAGTTTTTCCACAACATCAAAACCGCTGATATCCGGCATCATCAGATCAAGAATGATCATATCAGGATTATTATTTATGGCAAGCTCGATCCCTGCTTTACCTCCATACGCCGTAAGTACCCGAAATCCCGCATTCTCAAGAATGGCTCTGATGTATTTCACGGCCTTTTCGTCATCATCTACAACCAATATTTCCACTGGTTTATCCTTTGCGCTTAGATTTGATGTGATAATTTTTACTGTGTTGATGAGTATTTTCCTGTCAACAGGTTTCATCAGGTAGCTGGCCGCCCCCAAACTATATCCGAGATCCTTATTATCAACAATCGACACAATAATGACCGGAATATCCGCTGTGTCCGGAAAATTCTTAAGCTCCGAAAGAACTTCCCACCCGTCTACCTTCGGCAACATGATATCGAGAGTAATCAAAAATGGTTTAAATTCCTTTGCCTTTTTGATAGCTTCTTTGCCATCCACTGCAACAATTACATTATAACCCTCATTTGTCAAATATACGGTAAGAAGATCAGCCGCCATACGGTTGTCCTCCACTACCAAAATGGTCTTCACATCCTTTCCTGCCGGCTTATGTCGTCTGGCTTCATTCACCTTTGACTTTGGAATACTAAAGATAGCCTTGAGAGGCAACGTAAAACAAAATGTACTTCCCTTTCCATATTCACTTTCAAACCAGATCTTCCCACCATGCATTTCAACAATTCTTTTTGTCAAAGCGAGTCCCAACCCGGTTCCCTGGTATTTTCGCGAAAAGGAGCTATCAGCCTGCCAGAATTCTTTAAATACCTTCTCCTGATCTTCAGGTTTCATCCCTATTCCCGAGTCCGTTACCGAAACCTGTAACGTATCGTCTATAATGCTTGCCTTTGTGATAATATTACCGTTCTCTGAAGTGAATTTTATAGCGTTTGAGAGCAGGTTGTACAATATCTGTTTAAATTTGACCCTGTCTGCTTCAATGTCTTTTGTCTCCGGATGTATGTCTGTCTGTAAGTGTAAATGCTTTTTATCAGCAAGTCCCTGTATTATATGGTACACATCTTGAATAGCATCAGGTACAGGAAATACTTCATGCTGAAGAACCATTTTTCCCGCCTCAATTTTAGATAAATCCAGGATATCGTTAATCATTTGCAGGAGATGATGTCCGCTACTATGGATATCTTTTATAAAATCTAACTGTTCTTCGTTTAGATCGCCGCAAATTTTGTCCCTCAGTACCTCTGCGAAGCCAATTATTGCGTTTAGCGGGGTGCGCAACTCATGCGACATATTTGCCAGAAATTCTGATTTCAGTTTATTGGCACGTTCCAGCGCTTCAATTGCCTTTTGTAAATGAGCAGTTTTCTCGGCAATTCGCTGTTCTAATAATGAGTAAGAAGACTGTAGCTTACTGGACATGTCGTTAAAGGTCCTGCCGAGTTGCCCGACTTCATCATTAGATGATATATCAACCTTTGTCGAAAGATCTCCGGTTTTTGTCACAATTGCGACAGCCTCTGTCAGTTTTTCAATAGGCTTCATAAGTTTCACTGTTGTCAGAAAAATAATTGCCACGATCAGCAAGATGCTGACAGAACCGATGATTATAAAGAAGATGACATCCGCCGCAAACCGCTGTTCGGGTACTTCCTTTGATATAACAACGCTCAGAGCTCCCCTGATTTCCCCCAGTTTATAATCATATCCCGTATTATAATTTTTTTGTATAATCGCGGGCGCTTGATCTCTAGGGCCATGGCAGTGAAGGCATGGCTCTGTTATATACAAAGCGTACATATAACGTTCAACTTTTTTCCCATCTATAGTACTATCTGCCCAGTATTCCCGAAGGTTGGGGTCCGCTTCCATTTTCTTAAGCATTTCTTCTTCAAAGGCATCGGGTTTATTTTCCTTATTTCGGTATCTAAGACTTGTCTGTTTGATAATATAGCCGGTCTTTTCAGCGAACCTCTTGCAGATCGCAGTTGTGGCAATCGCAGGGATGAAATGTTTTGTTTTGTCAGTAATTTCAATATTTTGGTCATCGAAAACGGATGCAAAATAATTCCTCACGGTTTCTAACTCTACAACTATCATCCGCTCCTTTTCCTGAATCTCTCTGACAAATTCATGGTGTGTTCGTTTATAAACCAGGAAAGCAACTATGCCGTTCAAAGTAACGAGTAAAGCCGCCAATAAAATTACTAATTTATGTCTTATCTTCATACTTCTTCTCAACAGTAATAGCCCCTAAAGGACAACATTTTTCAAAACCTGGCTGGACATCCCATTCAGATGTTTTTTCAGCAATAATCTTTGCCTTATCCGCAACAACTTCCATAGATCCATCAGAATTCGCGGCGCATATTCCACAGCCGACACATTTCGTTTCATCTACGTTCACCGTAACAGGTTTATCACCACTCATTATATTTGCCTGATCAAGATAATGAAAGTGTTCTTTCTCGGGAATTTCATCCATATATCCTGAAACATGCTTTTTTACTTGCTGGCGGCCAGTTCGGTTATAAATAAAAATTGAACGTCCGCATTGATTACAGGTATGTAATTCCTGCAGCTTATCAAGATAATCAATCACCGTCTGGACTACCGTAGCATGGCTCCATGTTAAGGGAGAAACAGAAACAGGCTCGCCCGTATACGGATTAATCTGCTCTGCGAGCACGCCTGAAGGTAAAGCCCGTGATACCGCCCATTTCAGATGTTGCACCACACGTTCGAGGTCTTTTGCTGACTTTGCCAACGAGGTGTAGTATTGCGCCAGCCACATTGTACTGATTATCCATGGGTTGCCAGGTATCGAATCATCTTTACTTATACGTTGATATGAATCACGTTCGTATCTGGCGACTCCTCCTATGTTCGTTTTAACCCATAGGGTTTCTTCAATAGACTTCATCGTGTTTTTTACTTTAATGTCATCAGGTTGGTAAGCACCAAAGGCAAACATTCCATATAAGCAGGCATCAACGGTTGCATCAATTTCATATCCCCCGTCTTTTTTGGGATAAATCATCCGCACAAACCTCTGATGTTCTTCACTGTAAAGATATTGATCAATGGCGTTTTTCATTTGTGCGGCAGTCTGCCTGTACAATCTGGCCTTTTCAGTATGACAAAATATTTCAGAAAGTTTCGCTGCGGCTATCAGACCGCCGTATACTGCCGCAGTTGTAAACGATAAGATCCCGCGCCTCTCCTCCCATAAGTCATAGGAAGGAAGGGGAAGGCCTGTCTGTTCGTCACGATAACTTACAAGAAAATCTGCGGCCTTTTCTATGAAAGCATGATAGAGCGGTCGCATTTCGTCAATGTTTCGATACATGTCGTAGTATTGCCCGATAGCCCAAAGTACCAGGGCAGTTTCATCCTCCTGAATCGGAACATGTATATCCTCCCCTATTACCCACGGATGCCATGAGCTACCGAAAGAACCGTCAGGATTATATTTATGCAATAAGAACCCGTCTTCGACCATGACACTTGCACAAAAATTGTAAGGTGTAATTACTCGTGAACAGAAATCAAAAAACTTTCTACACGGTGTTGTATAACCCGCCTTCATTAGTGCGTAACTTACCAATGCGCCGTCACGAGGCCACATGTAACTGTAGGTATCCCTGGCATATTGCCTGATATCGGAGTCATTTGCGGCAATAATGGCTCCTCCGCTATCAATCTGTGTCGCAAGAACCAGCAGGCTCCGTTTAAAAAGTGCCACCACATCTCCGGGTAAATTGCCAAAGTTAAACTCCTCTTTATTCACCCAATGCCACCAATAACTTGCCGTCCTGTCTATAATCGATTGAGGTTTCTCGCTTAAGAGGATGTTATTCAGGGCGTTAACCTCTCCATAATTATTGCCAACTGCAATCCAATAATACGCAAGAGACTCTCCTGAGGGTGAAATCTTCATGGGAATTCCGATTGTTGAATCTACAGAACCCTGCGCAATGGGATTTCCTCCAAGAATACCATCTTCAGCATCACGCCACGTACCCTCCGCGCCACGTAGTTTTTTTACCCCTGTCGCGTATTCACGAACACCCCAGAAATCTTCAGTAGAACAATTGACAAGAAAATATCGGGAACTCTTGTAGTGGATAAGACTATTCTGCTTTGCATCATAGAAAACCGTATCACCAATATCATTTTCCTGGACACTCAAATCCAGGTGAAAGAAAAGGCGAATTTCTCTTTCCTCGTCTTTCATATTGCTTACCAATACCTTGCGCAGGTAGATATTTTTTTCAAAATCAACAACATCGTTGCAGGTCAATTTGACCTGCAGTGTTTCGTTTATCGCTTGCACTGAAGTGACAAGGGTCTCTTTCTGATATTCAATGCTTAATTTCCAATCGTTAGCGTTCATCCATGAAAATCCCTCACGTGTCCAGACACCGAATCTGCTCGGATTTCCCATGGAGTGATTTTCTCTTCCAACGTGGGGATAGTATATATCACGGATAGTATAGTTTGCGTCGAAAGTTACTAATAAAGACCCATTACCTATAGGGATGTCTCTTGGCATCGTTGTTTTTTGTCCTTCATTATATAAAGAAGCCTTTCTGTAAAAAAAATGCAATTACTGCAATTTATTAACGACCTTCTTTGGGGCGGAGTGACACAGAACCGTGATGTCTGTGTCACTCCTTTTTCATTAGTTACTGCGCTGTTACGGCAAAACTATCAAATTTGGTTTCTGATTACAGTCCTGCCTCTTTTTTTAAGATCTCCGCTTTATCAGTCTTTTCCCAAGAGAAGGAATCTTCAGTTCTTCCGAAATGGCCATGACAGGCCGTAATCTTGTATATAGGCCTTCTCAACTGCAGATGATCGATAATGCCTTTTGGTGTAAGATTGAAATGCTTGTTGACCAGCTCTTCAATCTTTGACTCCGGGATTTTGGCTGTATTTTCTGTTAAAATCAGAACTGACACGGGCTTGGCAACTCCAATAGCGTAGGACAATTGGACCTCACAGATATCTGCAAGACCGGCTGCCACAACATTTTTGGCTACATATCGTGCAGCGTAAGCGGCACTACGGTCAACTTTGGAAGGGTCTTTTCCTGAAAAAGCACCGCCACCATGCCTTGCTCTACCTCCATACGTATCAACAATGATCTTTCTTCCGGTTAAACCGCAGTCTCCCTGTGGTCCTCCGACTACGAACCGGCCGGTTGGATTTATGTAGTATTTGGTTTTGTCATCCAGCATGTCTGCAGGAATAACTTTTTTTACTACCTTTTCAATTATGTCATTTTCCAGTTGATTATGAGAAATGTCCGGAGCGTGTTGGGATGAAATAACGACCGCGTCCACCCTTAGTGGTTTGCTGCCGTCATATTCAACAGTTACCTGTGACTTTCCATCAGGACGAAGATAGGTAAGGCCTCCGGTCTGTCTTTCCTCTGAAAGTTTCCTGACTAAACGATGAGCCATGCAGATCGGGAGAGGCATTAATTCCTCTGTTTCGTTACAGGCAAAGCCGAACATCATACCCTGGTCTCCGGCGCCATGTTCACTGTGCAGACCCTCACCTTCGGAGACGCCCTGTGCAATATCCGGAGACTGTTTACCAAGTGTTGTCATCACAGCACATGTTTCATAGTCAAACCCCATTGATGAGTCAGTGTAACCTATATCCTTAATAGTCTGCCTGACGATATGCTGTATATCTATAACCGCCGTTGTTGTGATTTCTCCGGCGACCATTGCCATGCCGGTTGTTACCAGTGTTTCGCATGCAACACGTGACATTGGGTCCTGTGCCAGGATTGCATCTAATATGGCATCTGATATCTGGTCAGCTATCTTATCAGGATGCCCCATAGATACTGATTCAGAAGTAAATAAATAGTTTCCTTTTTTCATTTGATTCTTTTTTCCTTTCCAAAGTTTTTGTTAAAATATTAGCCACAGATAACGTAGTGAAATCATTTACGCTTTATGCTTTAATGCTATCTTGTCCTTCTTAGTTATCCTTAAAATGTGGAAAGCTGAAGCTTTCCGCTACTGTTATTTCTTACAAGATAAAATGAGTAGTTAATTCTTTATTATATTTCTTATTATCTCTATATTTCTGTCTGTTGCACCCCTTTTTTCATTAACTACCTTTTGTGCTTTAAGCCCCATCTCCTTTGCCACATCAGGATTTTTGATAAAAAATTCAATTGTTTCAAAGAGTTCATCTTCTGTTTTAACCACTTTGGCTGCGTTATTTTTGAGAAGGAGATCTACTTCTTCTCTAAAGTTAAATGTATGCGGACCAAAGATTACCGGGTTTCCCAGCCCCGCCGGTTCCATCATATTTTGACCTCCGGATGGCACAAGGCTCTTTCCAACAAAGACATAATTTGATAGAGAATATACCCTTTCCAAATCACCGACAGTATCAATTAATATAATTTCTCTCTTTGTATTTTGCCATTTATAACTGGAGCGTTCTACCTCAGTTTTCAGTACTGGAACAAAACCCATTTTTTCTATCAATCTGGAAACGTCTCTTGTTCTTTCAATATGTCTCGGCGCTAAAATTAATTTTAAATTCGGATAGGTTTTATTCAACCTTTCAAAGACCCTGATTAAAATTTCTTCCTCACCCGCATGTGTGCTTCCACCAATAAGTACTAGATCATCATCGTTAATATGGAATAATTCTGCCAGTTCCTTACTGATATTTTCATCAATATTGGCTGGAATATTGTCATATTTCATTGTACCGGTAACAAAGATTTGTTTGCCGGGTATACCTAAATCTCGAAAACGCTGTGCGTCAAGCTCGGTCCTGGCGCAAAAAATATTCATTTCATTGATCAGGCTATTACGAAAATTCTTCGAAATACGACTGATAGCGCGGTACGCCTTAACAGATCTATTGGATATCCTTCCGTTAACTATAATGACGGGGATGTTTTTCTTAAAAGCTGATATTAAAAAATTCGGCCATATTTCAAGTTCGATCAGGAGGATAAAGCTTGGCTTTTTTTTTAAAATAACTTTTTTTGTTACCCAGCTTAAGTCGAGAGGAAAATAAAAAACATTTTTGTTTAAAAAATTTCTCTCAGCGACCGAGAAGCCTGTATTTGTAGTTGCAGATATAAATGTTTCCCATTCAGGGAACTCCTCATCAATCCTCTCAATAATACTTTTTGCAGTAATGATTTCACCCACAGATGCTCCATGCACCCAGATCCCCGGTTTGCTGCTTAATCTTTCCGTTGTTATCCCAAATCTTTGATCCAATCCGGAACGATAACGTTTGCTTGTTAATATTTTGAATAATAAATACGGTGAGCCGAATAAAGATGCGGTTAGATAAATTGAATCAAAGATTAATGGCATCTTGTTGCATTCATTGATATTTGAATAGTAATTAGTGTAAAGATTATGATACCAAAGCTGATGCAGTTACAGGCTTTTCAGTTTTTACCACAGCACTGCTTATATTTTTTTCCACTTCCACATGGACAAGGCTGATTTCTGCCGACTTTAACACCGGTACGAATTGGAGCAGGTCTCTGTTCGGCCTGACCACTATTGGTTGTCATTGCCCCATCTCTCTCCCTTTTAATGGCTGGAATTTCAGGCATGGTATTTTGAGAGTCCTGATAAACAAAGTTGTCAGCATTCCATACGTCTTTACTATCTATTGTTTCCGGCCTGACCCGCAACTTAAATATAAGATCCGTTACTTCTTCCCTTATAGATGACATCATGCTTTCGAACATTATCAGCGCTTCACGTTTGTATTCTATCTTTGGGTCAACCTGTGCGTATCCTCTTAGTCCTATACCTGATTTCAAGTGGTCCATCGCATAGAGATGATCTTTCCATTTAGTATCAACTTTTTCAAGTAGTAGGATTTGTTCAATTTTCCTTAGCTCTTCTGCACCGATTTCTTTCTCTTTTTCTCCATAAGCTTCACAGGCAGTATCAAGTAACAGGTCTTCAACATCTTCCTTTGTTTCTATATTGTGTACTTTTAAGTCGACTTTTATACCGAATTTCTGTTTATACCAGTCAAGCAGACTATCCATATCCCATTCGTCGCTGTGTAATTTTCTGTCAATATAGTAATCTACTGTTTCCACGATGCTTTCTTCAATCATTTTAAGTAGATCTTCCCGGAGTGCCTCCTGTGCAAGAACCCTTTGCCGCCATGTGTAAATGGTTTTTCTTTGTTCGTCCATCACCTCGTCATACTCAAGAAGATTCTTACGTATTTCGAAATTATGCTGTTCAACCTTTTTTTGTGCCCTTTCGATTGATTTGGATACCATGGAGTGTTCTATTGCCATACCATCCGTCATTCCAAATTTCCTCAGTATTCCGCCTACTCTCTCCGGTGCGAAGATGCGCATTAAGTCATCTTCGAGTGAAACGTAGAACCGTGATGAGCCAGGGTCTCCCTGACGTCCTGTACGGCCTCGCAATTGATTGTCAATACGCCGTGCTTCATGTCTTTCTGTTCCTATTACATGGAGGCCTCCCAGTTCTTTTACTCCTTCGCCCAGAACAATGTCTGTCCCCCTTCCGGCCATATTTGTCGCGATAGTGACATTTCCTTTTTGTCCAGCCTTTGCAATTATTGCAGCCTCCCGTTCATGGTTTTTTGCATTGAGGACTTCGTGTTCTATGCCACGCCGTCTGAGCGCATTGCTGAACATTTCAGACTTTTCTATCGAAATAGTTCCGACCAGTATAGGTTGACCCTTTTCATGTACTTCAGCTATCTCTTCGACTATGGCCGTTTCTTTTTCTTTTCCCGTTCCATAGATTCTGTCCGGATGGTGTAGACGTTGTAAAGGTTTGTTTGTTGGTATAACATCTACTCCCAATCCGTATATTTTGGCGAATTCAGCCGCTTCGGTAAAAGCCGTACCCGTCATCCCTGAAAGCTTATTATAGAGACGGTAAAAATTCTGAAGTGTAATTGTGGCAAGTGTCTGACTCTCTTCTTTTATTTTTAAATGTTCTTTCGCCTGTATTGCCTGGTGAAGTCCGTCGCTCCACATTCTGCCTTCCATCAGTCTTCCTGTAAATTCATCTACGATGATAACCTCTTTTCCCTGGACAACGTAATCTGTGTCTCTTATAAACAGCGAGTGGGCACGTAGACTCTGTTCAATATAGTGAGGCCAGTCCATGTGAATGTCAGAATATATACTGTCGACACCAAGTTCTCTTTCTACAATACTAATTCCTTCATCAGTCAGATTTACTCCCTTTTCCTTCTCTTTTACTTCGTAATGTGTTCTCGGTTTTAACTTCCTGGCAATCTTGTCTGCAGTAAAGTACTTTTCCGTTGATTCATCAGATGGTCCTGAGATTATGAGTGGCGTCCTTGCCTCGTCGATCAGGATACTATCAACCTCGTCGACAATGGCGTAGTTTAATGTTCCCTGTACCTGTTCTTCAAGATGCACTCTCATATTATCCCGCAGATAATCAAAGCCAAACTCATTATTGGTGCCATAAGTGATATCCGCTTTATAAGCTGCTCTCTTATCATCGTAGCTCTGATTGCTTTGTATCGCACCTGCCGTAAGGCCCAGGAATTCATACATTGGTAACATCCAATTCATATCTCTATTGGCAAGATAATCGTTTACGGTTACGACATGGACACCTTTACTTCCAAGGGCATTGAGATAAGCAGGTAATGTCGCGACAAGTGTTTTACCTTCACCTGTTGTCATCTCCGCAATGTTTCCTCTGTGTAATACAATTCCTCCGATCAGCTGGACATCAAAATGCCTCATCGTTTTGCCTGGACTACCGGCATTGGGTATTAATAAAACTCTTCTGCTCGCCTCTCTGGCAACGGCAAAAGCCTCCGGCAAAAGGTCATCCAACGTCTCTCCGGCAGCGAGTCTTTCCCTGAAAGTGTCAGTCTTTTGTCTGATCTCAGCATCTGTTAGCGCTTGCAAGCCGCTTTCAAGTGAATTTATGTGATCTACTGCCGGCTTCATACTTTTTAAAATCCGGTCGCTGGCAGTACCAAACATCTTTGTAAATATACTCATTATTATGGTTTCTGTCTGAAAAATTGCAAAATATAATTAAACCAGATTTAAGAAAAAGTGTCAACCCAAATCAGGCATCTGCCTATTAGTCTGGCAAGCCGTAATTACAGGTGTGGGGGAGGCTTGGACAAATTTTTGAAGATATGGTATGGAACCTCTTTCGGCATTAAATATGGAGAGTTAAGACCTCATTCCATATAGTATTCTTGAATAGGCTTAACGTCGAGTTCTCCACTTGAAACTGCTCTGATAGCGCTCTCTGCGGCTATAGCTCCTGGAACAGTTGTGAAGTATGGAATGCCTGACACAATTGCGTTCCGTCGTATATTATAAGAATTTTTTTGTGAAATTTTCCCTTCGGCTGTATTAATTACCATCTGGATATCATTGTTTTTCAAATGATCTATAACGTTAGGACGTCCCTCATATTCTTTAAGGACGGTGGTAACAGGAGTACCTTTCTCTGCGATAGCCTTTGCAGTTCCTCCGGTAGCAGAAATTTTAAAACCAAGATTGTGAAGTTTTTGGGCGATATTTACTATAGGGGCTTTGTCTTTATCCCTGACACTTATGAAAACTGTACCAGACAGAGGAATTCCTCCTTCTATAGCCATCTGTGCCTTGGCAAACGCCTTCCCGAAATCAGTGTCAATTCCCATAACTTCACCAGTTGATTTCATTTCCGGTCCGAGGATGGTATCTGTACCATGAAATCTAACAAATGGAAAAACAGCTTCTTTAACGGCAACATGATTGTTCTTTCTATTGTTGTTTATATTCAACTCCTTCAGTTTGCGTCCCGCAATAACCTGAGATGCTATTTTTGCAAGAGGAATACCAATCGCCTTGCTGACAAAAGGTATTGTCCTTGATCCACGCGGATTTACTTCCAGGATATAGACAACGTCATCTTTCACGGCAAATTGAATATTAATAATACCAAGGACTTTCATCTCTAAGGCCAGGGCTTTCGTCTGGGATTTTATCTTTTCAATAATTTCCTCTTCTATGGAATAAGGAGGTAATGAACATGCACTATCTCCTGAATGTACGCCGGCCTCTTCTATGTGCTCCATGACACCGCCAATAAAGACCTCTTCGCCGTCACACACTGCATCAACGTCTATCTCAATTGCACCCTCCAGAAATTTGTCTATTAAAACCGGATGTCCGGGAGAAACTTCAACAGCGTGCGTCATATACTCTTCAAGTTCACCTTCATCAAAGACTACCTTCATGGCCCTGCCACCCAGAACATATGAAGGCCTTATCAAGACCGGATAGCCTATTGAAACCGCAATTTTTTTGGCTTCTGTGAATGATCTTGCGTTTCCGTTCTCCGGTTGCAGAAGACCCAGCTTGGACAGAAGCGCCGCAAACCTTTCGCGGTCTTCCGCCATGTCAATACTGTCCGGTGATGTACCAAGAATTTTAACTCCTGCATTGAACAAAGGCACAGCCAGTTTCAACGGAGTCTGTCCTCCAAACTGTACAATAACACCTTCCGGTTTTTCCTTCTCAACTATTTCAATTACATCCTCAAAAGTAAGGGGTTCGAAATATAATCTATCAGATATATCGTAATCGGTACTTACGGTCTCCGGATTACAATTAATCATGATTGTTTCAAATCCCATCTCTTTTAAGGCCATTACTCCGTGTACACAACAATAGTCAAATTCAATACCCTGTCCAATACGGTTAGGACCACTTCCCAGGATAATTATTTTCTTCTTTGATGTAGGTTTGGCTTCGCATTCATCCTCGTATGTGGAATACAGGTAAGGTGTGTATGCCTGAAATTCTGCCGCGCAGGTATCCACTACTTTAAACACAGGGCGGATTTCGTTCTCCCATCGAAAATTTCTAACATCAAGCTCACTTGCATTTAACAAGTTTGCCAGCCGAATGTCGGAGAAGCCATATTGTTTTGCCTTCTTTAAAAGAACTGGATCCATTAGGGATTCATTATTAATTGCGGTAGTATCATCTACTGAAGTGGTTGATAAGTCTCTTGATTTATGCTGGTCTTTAATCTCTTCTTCCAGTTCAAGGATCTGTTTTAAATTATAAAGAAACCATTTGTCGATCCTGGTAATTTCATAAATCTCATCAATGGTCATTCCCATACGAAAGCCATCTACAACAGACCATATTCTATCCCACGAAGGATTTAGGAGATGTTTCTTTATGAATTCTTTTTTCTCTGAATCGTTCAGGACTGTTTTACTATGATGTTCGCATAATCCGTAGCGGTTGATTTCCAGAGATCTTATCGCTTTGCCCAGAGCCTCTTTAAACGTGCGTCCTATGGCCATTACTTCGCCAACTGATTTCATGTGTGTTGTAAGAACCTGGTCTGCATCAGGGAATTTCTCGAAGTTGAATTTAGGAATTTTAACGACACAATAATCAATAGAAGGCTCAAAAGATGCCGGTGTATAACGTGTAATATCATTGGGTATCTCATCAAGTGTATAACCTACCGCCAGTTTCGCGGCTATCTTTGCGATCGGGAAGCCAGTTGCCTTGGAAGCCAGGGCAGAACTTCTTGACACCCTTGGGTTCATTTCGATTGCAATTAATTCACCGTCAGCCGGATTTATCGCAAACTGGACATTAGACCCCCCTGTTTCTACCCCGATCTCTCGAATTATCTTGATTGCCGCATCCCTCATTATCTGATATTCCTTATCAGTAAGTGTCTGTGCCGGGGCTACGGTTATGCTGTCACCGGTGTGGACACCCATAGGATCAAGATTTTCGATGGAACAGATTATTACAACATTGTCTTTGCGGTCTCTCATCACCTCCAGTTCGTACTCTTTCCATCCCAGGACCGATCTCTCAATGAGTACTTCATGAACCGGACTTGCTTCCAGAGCGAAGTTAACGTACTCTTCTAACTCCTCTATGTTATAAGCAACGTTGCCACCTATGCCTCCCATGGTAAAAGATGGTCGAATGATTACTGGAAACTTTATCTCTTTCGCGATCTCCTTTGCGTCTTCAAGTGATCGTGCATTGCCGCTTGCCGGTACCTTGATGCCTATATTGCCCATCGCTTCTTTAAATTGCTTTCTGTTTTCAGCCTTGTGTATAGCTTCCAGTTTAGCGCCTATCAGCTCTACATTATATTTATCCAGAATACCTTCTTCCGCCAGAGAAACGGAAAGGTTCAGTCCCGTTTGTCCTCCCAATGTTGGAAGCAGGGCGTCGGGCCTCTCTTTTTCAATGATTTTTGTTAATATTTCAGTCGTCATCGGTTCGATGTACGTACTGTCTGCAACTTCAGGATCAGTCATGATCGTGGCCGGATTACTGTTTACGAGAACGATTTTGTAACCCTCTTCTCTCAGTGCCCTACATGCCTGAGTACCGGAGTAATCGAATTCACACGCTTGCCCTATTACGATTGGACCTGATCCAATTATGAGTATTTTTTTAATATCAGTTCTTTTCGGCATATTATTGAGAATTTACCATCATTTCGATGAATTCATTAAAGATATAGCTTGAATCATGAGGCCCTGGTGACGCCTCCGGATGATACTGAACGGCAAACGCCGGCACATCCAGGCATCTCAATCCTTCGATGGATTTATCATTAAGATTTATGTGAGTTATTTCTACCTTACCAAATTCAGCGCTCTGCCCATTGTATAATGATTCTCCATCGATCGCAAAGCAATGATTCTGGGACGTGATTGCTACTTTTTTTGTCCTTAGATCCATGACAGGCTGGTTGCCGCCATGGTGTCCAAATTTCAATTTAAATGTTTTGTATCCCAATGCCTGGGCTAAAATTTGAATGCCCAGACAAATGCCCATAACGGGTTTTTTACCTATTATACCGGTTATATTCTCAACCATATATGGTACTGCGGCCGGGTCACCGGGACCGTTTGAGACAACAATACCGTCGGGTTTCATTGATAGCACCTCCTTTGCACTGGTAGAGGCCGGTACCACGATTACATCACAATTATGATTTTTCAACTTTCTCAGAATGTTATATTTAACACCACAATCGTAGACTATTACTTTATACTGTTTACTGTGTTCCGATTGTTCATGGGTACTTCCACTTGCCGTGTTAATGTATATTTCTGCCTCTTCCCAGTTGTAGGCTTTTTGACACGAAACCTCTTTGACCAGATCTTTCCCCTCAAGTCCGGATAATCCATTAGCTTTTGAAATAAGACTTTGATGGTCTGTGTCCGCAGTGGATATTATTCCTACCTGTTCACCGTAATCCCTTATATGTCTAGTCAGGGCTCTTGTGTCTATCCCTTGAATACCCATAATTCCGTTGTTTTTCAGGAATTCGTCCAGGCTCATTATTGAACGCCAATTACTGGGGAATGGGCTAAGCTCTTTAATGATAAGCCCTTCTGTATGTGGTTGCATGGACTCATGATCTCCCTCACAGATACCATAGTTGCCTATCAGGGGATAAGTCATATTTACGATCTGGCCTTTGTACGAGGGATCTGTAAGTATTTCCTGGTATCCGGTGATACTTGTGTTAAATACGATTTCACCTGATGTTTCCCCTTCTGCACCAAAGGAAATACCTTCAAATATTTTTCCGTCAGAGAGGGCTAAAATGGCCTTTTTTGCTTTCATGGTTATGATAATTACCTTATATAAAAGGTTTGAAAACGCGGATTTTTTAAATAGTACTCGTTAGCAACTTAACTGTCAAGATGGAGTATTTTTTCGCTTGACAGTAATTATGCGTCTGTTATCATAACCTAGTACGTAGAAAAGTACTTAGGAAGAAAATAGATTGTTTTATAATAGATATAAGTTGAGAAAAGAGTGCATAGTCTACGAATATAAGAGGAGAAACTCTATGCACATGGTAAACAAATATCTGACGCTACCAAATCTGATCAGCTTTGCAAGAATATGTTTTATCCCTCCTTTTGTAATCTGTTTAATTCAGGTTCAACATCATAACTTCTACCGATACATTGCATTAGGTGTGTTACTAGCAATTGGCTTAAGTGATGT